>NZ_JAFCWX010000029.1:0-85205 GCF_049897805.1 Massilia sp. TWP1-3-3 | reverse complement strand
AAGTAGAATTCATGTCGGGCAAGGTGGCGTTCGTTTTGATGAACTGTGTTTCGAGATACTCACATTTTATCAAGCACTTACGGCATTCTTGCCCTTTTTTATGCAAAATTCAGGCTAGCCCAGCCAGTAGCTGCGCGCTTTCTGGAATACCGCCGCGCCCACCTGCTCGCCGAGGGTGCGTCCGGCCAGGTCGGCATCGGGGAAGTGGATGCCGCCGTACACGCGCGAGGAGCCCGCTTCGCACGCGGCGTAGGTAAAGGTATCCCAGCCAAGCGAAGATTCGGCGCTTGGCAGGGCCGGGTCATACAGCATGGAGCGCTTGGGAATGGCGACACCGTGCTTGAATACATCGCTGCCCGTAAAGAGCCTAAGCACGGCGGCCGACGCCGCGCTGTAGGTGCTGTGGCCCGACACATAGTCCGGGTGGGCGGGCGTAGGGTTGGCCAGCAATTGGTAAGGCAACCACGCTTCGCCGGCGAGCGCCTGCAAACCGGCCGCAGGACCGGCCCCGTAGCCCTGGATGCGCTGGCCGGCCGTCACGTAGCGCACGGTCGTGATGGGCCGCGCCGAATTGTAGGCCAGCTTGGCATCCCAGGCGGCAATGCCGGCGTCGAACACCGCGTTTGACAGTGCAAAGAACAGCTTGATGTCGTCCGCTTCGCTGTGGCCGTCGCGCTGGGAGACGAACTGCGCGAACTGGCTCCAGTAAGTGGAGGGCAGCTCGCCGGTAGCGCCGCCGGCCCAGAACTCGACCATGATTTTTTGCGTTTCGGTGAGCGCGACTTGTGTGGCGACCATGCTGCGCGCCTGGTCTTCATAGGCGCTGCTGCCGAAGGCGGCCGGGCCGCGGGGGCGAAACTGCGCACCGCTGGCCAGGGCAAAGGGGCGCACCTGGCCCCAAAATGGCGTGACGAAACTTTGCGTGCGCAAGACGCCGGCGCTGTCGCGGAAGGTCAACGGTTGCCAGATGCCGGGCGCGGCGATGGCGCTGCGCGGCGTCGGTTCGCCAATCACCATGGGCGCATTGCGCGCCGTGTAGTGGGTGTAATCGGCGAAGGGGACGCCGCTGGCGGTCAGGTTGCCCAGCTGGTTGGCGCCGTCGACGTGGGCGGCCTCGAGCACGAGACGGGCGGCGATCGACCCTACACCCTGCGGCAAGGTAAAGTCGGGCGAGGCGTCGGCCGGGTTAAAGCCCAGCACGGCCATGTGTGCGTCGACGGCTGCCCGTTGCGCGGGGAACTGGTCGAGGAGCGCGGCGTAGGCGGCAAAGCTGAACGCCTTGACCGCGTTGGCGACCGTCTGTTCGGCGGCGGGGCGACGCAACATGGCGCCGGGAGCGATGGTGCTCATGGCAATCGGATCGTAGGCGGACCACGCGTTGTACATGGCCGTATGCACGATGGCCAGCGCGCGCGAGGCGATCGGTGGCGCCACGCGGCTTGCGCGCACGGCATCGAGCACGACATTGTTCCACCCGAGCGCGACCTTGGTGCGGACCGGTTCGGGCGGCGGCGTGTACGGGGAGCTGCCGCCCGAGCCGTGGCCGCTTCCGCATGCGGATATTGCTGCCGCGATGGCTGCGCCGGTACCTATTTTCAAGAAGATTCGCCGTTCCATGATGGTCTCGCTGTGGAGGAGGGGCGCTTCCTGCCGGGAAGCTGGCGGCTGCCGATTATGACGTTATGAAATTGTCTTTATGGCAATTATTGATACTTCCAGTATCGGGAAGGGCGACAAGGTGAGTGTTGATCCAGCGCATAGGCACTGCATGAGGCGGGGAACTTTGTCAGGAAACAATGAGCCGCTTTGCGCGCCGTGACCGTGGGCGCAACTCTGGTGCGGCGCCTCCGGTGAGGCTGTAAAATAGCCTCCTTTCCTTTTGACTATCCCCGCCATGACCGTCGTTCGCACCCGTTTTGCCCCCAGCCCTACCGGCTACCTCCACCTCGGCGGCGCCCGCACCGCGCTCTACAGCTGGGCGTATGCGCGCCATTTCGGCGGCACCTTTATTCTGCGCATCGAAGACACCGATCTGGAACGATCGACGCCAGAAGCGGTGCAAGCCATCATTGAAGGCATGCAATGGCTGGGCCTGGATCATGACGAAGGACCGTTCTACCAGATGCAGCGCATGGAGCGCTACCGTGGCGTGGTGGCCCAGATGCTGGAAGCCGGTACGGCCTACCTGTGCTATTCGTCGCCCGACGAAGTCGAGGCCATGCGCGAGCGCATGCGCGCTGCGGGCGACAAGCCGCGCTACGACGGTACCTGGCGCCCGGAGCCGGGCAAGACCTTGCCCCCTGCCCCCGCCGAGCGCAAGCCGGTGGTGCGTTTCAAGAACCCGCTCGACGGCGACGTGACGTGGAACGATGTCGTCAAGGGCCCGATCACGATCTCCAACGAAGAGCTCGACGACCTGGTCATCGCGCGCCCGGACGGTACGCCCACGTATAACTTTTGCGTGGCGGTCGACGACTGGGACATGCAGATCACCCACGTGCTGCGCGGCGACGACCACGTCAACAATACGCCGCGCCAGATCAATATCCTCAACGCCATCGGCGCGCCGCTGCCGCTGTACGGCCACTTGCCGATGATCCTGGGCGCGGACGGCGAAAAACTGTCCAAGCGTCATGGCGCGGTCAGCGTCATGGATTACCCGGCCAAGGGCTTTTTGCCCGAAGCGATGCTGAACTACCTGGCGCGCCTGGGCTGGAGCCACGGCGACGATGAAGTGTTTTCGATGGCGCAGTTTTGCGAGTGGTTCAATACCGACCACCTGACCAAGTCCGCCGCGCAGTTCAACAATGAAAAGCTGGCATGGCTGAACAACCATTACATCAAGCTGGCCGACAATGAGCGCCTGGCCGGCCTGGCCCGTCCGCTGATGCAGGCGCAAGGCGCCGACTTCGACGGCGCACCCGCGCTGGCCGACGCGCTGGCCTTGATGAAGGAGCGCGCCGCCACCGTCATCGAACTGGCGGACTCGGCCATGTTGTTCTACCGCACCCCGCAGCCAGATGCCGCCTTGCTGGCCCAGCACCTGAGCGACGCGGTCAAGCCGGCGCTGGCGCTGTTTGCCGAGCGCTGCGCCACGGTGACGTGGAGCAGGGAGGCGCTGGCCGCGATGATCAAGGAAGTGCTGGCGGCAAACACGCTGAAGATGCCACAGCTGGCCATGCCTTTGCGCCTGGTTCTGACCGGCCAGTTGCAAACGCCGGCCATCGACGCGGTGCTGGTGCTGTTCGGCCGCGACACCGTTTTGGCCCGCGTAAAAAAATATCTTTAAAAAATCTCACTCAGGCATTTGCATATTGCCGGGGCGTAGGCTATAATTTTGCTTCTTCGCGACACGGGGGGTATAGCTCAGCTGGGAGAGCGCTTGCATGGCATGCAAGAGGTCAGCGGTTCGATCCCGCTTACCTCCACCAAGTTTTCGGTTGCGAAGAAAGATGTGAAGATGTGCAGGTAGATGCCACTACCTGATTGCAGTACCGGGTCCCCATCGTCTAGAGGCCTAGGACATCACCCTTTCACGGTGAGTACAGGGGTTCGAATCCCCTTGGGGACGCCAGGATTCGAAAAGCTCGCGCAGATCCCAGCAGTTTGCGCAGCATGGAAGTTCAGCAGTAAAGTAGTTAATTGCAGTAAAGCAGTTTAGTACCCCTAAACGCCCTGACTCGTCAGGGTTTTTTATTGGTACGACAGGTCAGGGTGGTTATGCCATTCAGGACAGATTTCTGTCCCCATCGTCTAGAGGCCTAGGACATCACCCTTTCACGGTGAGTACAGGGGTTCGAATCCCCTTGGGGACGCCAGTTGATGCAAAAAGCCGCCTAGTGCGGCTTTTTGCATTGTTGCGCCTGGTTTGTCTAATCCCTCGACTGTCACCAGCCCATGCGGCCGTAGCCTTGCATGTTCCCGAACGGATTGCCGGGCATGCCGAACATGTGCTGGACCGGCAGCATGCCACCGAGCATCCCGTTGCCCTGCATGCCGCCAATGGCCTGGCCCGATTGGCCCATCAGCGAGCCGATCGCGCTACCGAAGGTCGACTGCGTGCTCAACGCCGGTTGCAGACCAACGGCGACGACGGCGTCCGGCAAGCCCAGTCCCACCCGGCCCGGTTCACCCAGGCTGACGCGGCGCGCGCTCATTTTGATCACCTGGAACAGGCGCTCGACGCGTTCGGCGCTGCGCAGGCGCAGCGCGCCCTGGAATTCGGGGTGGTGCGCGAGCACCAGCGCGGCCAGTCCCGTGATATGGGGCGCCGCCATCGAAGTACCATCCCACGCCGCATAGTTGTTTGGCGGCACCGACGAGGTGATCGCTACGCCTGGTCCGCACACACCCACTTGCGGCCCGTAGCAACTGAAGCTGGCGCTGAAGTAGCCGTTCGCATCCACATTTTGCGTCAAGGTCTGCGCGTGATAGCTGTCGGGCGGGAATTCGTCAAGCTTGCCGATGGCCGATACGGCCAGCACGTTGGGTGACGAGGCTGGATACTGCACCGGTCCGCCGGAGTTGCCGGCCGCGACAATGCAAGCGATGCCGGCGCGCCGCGCGCGCTGAATCTGCTGCTCGAGCGCTTCGGATGGTTCCGCGCCGCCCAGCGACAGGTTGACGACGTCGATCTGTTTTTCAATGCAATATTCGAGCGCATCGATCAACTGGCTGACCTGGCCGCCCGGGAACAGCTTGCAAATGTGCAGTTCGGCGTCGGGCGCGAAACCGCGGATGCCGAAGGCGAGGTCGGCCCCGCCAATGACGCCGGCGCAATGCGAGCCGTGGCCCAGCGTGTCCTCGTTCCAGGTGTCGGGCGAGTTTTTCTTGTTGACGATGTCAAAGCCGGCATGGATCCGGTTCAGGCTTTCGTGCGTGGTGGCCGCGCCCGAATCGATCACGGCAATCTTGATGCCTTGCCCCCGGTAGGTGGGGGGCAACTGGTCCATGCGCATGGCCTTCTGGCCCCAGCCTACGGTTTTCTGGCGCGGGAAGCCGGCCAGCGAGGGCCAGTCGGACAGCGCGCGCAGGCCGACCACGTTCGGCTCGTCGGGTGAAACGTCGGGGTCGCGCTGGTAAAAGCTCCAGTAATCGGCCTTGGGCTTGACGTACAGGCTGCGGATCGAGCCGGCGCTCTCGCCAAACAGCGACAGCGTGACCTGGCCGCCGGCGTCGGTGACGGCGGTGGCCGGCAGCATGCTGCCGAACAGCGACACCTCGGCGTCGGCCACGGGTGCGCCATCCTTGCCCAGCACGGTGATCACGGCCGTGAACGCCGGGCCGCTGTGCGGAATGACGCTCGAGACAAAGCTGGGCTGCAGCTGCGGGTCCATCATGCCCAGGTACTGGTCGCGCTCGACGACAAGCCGGCCCTGGCCTTGCAGGTGCAGGTCGCCGGCGCGCTGCTCGGTCATGCGCGCCACCAGCACCCCCTGGCCGCCGCCCATGCCGTCGGCCATCATGCCGACTGTGTTGCGCGGGCCGACCGTGTCGACGATCTCGATCTCGGGATTGGTGCGCAGCGCTTGTTCCACCGACTGCAGCGACAGCGGCGACAAGCCCAGTGGCGCGAGCGTGTCATGGTGGCGCGGCGCGATGAGAAATTGTTTTTTTCGCTCGCTGACGGCGCGCCCGCCGCGAGTGTCGGCGGCTGTGTCGGAAGCGGTGGGGCTGAAGCTGGCGCCGTTGGCGTTGCCCTGCTGCGGGCGGGAAGTGTCGTTCTGGCCGCGGTTCGGTCCGCGCGAGCGCTCCGAAGCGGCGATGCCGCCCGGACCGCTGTCAGCGGCGCCGTCGGCAGGATTGTCCAGCGGATTGACTGGTCCGCCATCTGGATTTTTAGGCATTTGTATTCCTTTCGGACCGTTGCAGGAAGTCCGCCGTCTTGTCAAACAGCGACAGCGGACGATCCCGTTCGATCATCAATTCTGGTGAAGTGCGAAAGCGCTGCTCGAAAGCGGACGCATGTTCTTGTGTGGTCGCGACCACTGCCGTATGGGGCCGGTCTTCGGGCCCGATGGTGTTGAGCAGTTCAAGCTCCGGGTCGTCGCGAATCATGGTGAGGAAGTCGTTGAGCGTGCTGCCTTCCGCACGCGCGCGGACGATGAAGCGTATTTTGTCCATGCAGCTCTCCTTCGGGTTTGGGCTCCCGCCGTTGACGCTGGCGGGAGCCGGTACGCTAGCCGCTTGCTTTTAGCAAGCATTCATGTCGCCAGCGTTCATGCAGCCGACGTTAATGCAGCGTAGGTTCGCCGCCGTACTGCATGCCCTGGTTGTAGTAGCTGTTGGGCTGCGATTGCTGCTGTGCCAGCTGTGCTTGCTGCGCCTGCTGCGCATAGGCCGCCGACATGGGGTCGGCGCCAAATGGCAGCATCTGGCCGTACTGGCTGTTTCCCATGCTTGGGCTGCACATGCCGGTGCCGAACTGCGCAAACGGATTACGCTGGGCCATGATGTTGCTTAGCCAGCTTTGCTGTCCCGGCTGGGCTGACTGCGCCATCAACTGCGCCACTTGCTGCTGTTGCTGCTGTTGCTGCTGTTGTTGCTGTTGCTGCTGTTGCTGCGCCAATTGCTGCGAGACGGGATCGGCGCCGAAAGGCAGCATCTGGCCGAGCTGGCCTGCGATGCCGCCGATGGTGCCGCCCAATCCCGCATTGCCGAACGTGCTGCCGATGGCGTGACCAAGCGGACGGCCGACCTGGCCGATCAGGTTACCCAACCAGCCTTGCGGTGCCATCTGGCCTTGCTGGCCCATTTGCGGTTGCTGCTGTTGCTGCTGCGGTTGCTGCTGTTGCTGCTGCGGTTGCTGCTGTTGCTGCAACTGCTGCAGTTGCTGCAGCTGCTGCAACTGTTGTAATTGTTGTAGCTGCTGCATCTGTTGCAGCTGTTGCTGTTGCAGTTGCTGCATCTGCTGCATTTGCTGGGACAGCGGATCGGCGCCGAAAGGCAGCATGCCGCCCAGGCGACCGGCAACACCGCCGATGGTGCTGCCCAGGCCGGAGTTACCGAACAGGCCGCCGATGGCGCCGCCCAGCGGCTGGCCGACCTGGCTGATTAGGTTGCCGAACCAGCCCTGGGGTGCGAACTGGCCCTGCTGTCCCTGCTGCGCTTGCTGCGCTTGCTGCGCTTGTTGTGCTTGTTGTGCTTGTTGCGCGTAGGCCAGCGAAACGGGATCGGCGCCAAATGGCAGCATGCTGCCAAGGCGGCCTGCAACACCGCCGATCGTGCTACCCAGTCCGGAGTTGCCGAACAGACCGCCGATGGCGCCGCCCAGCGGCTGGCCCACCTGGCCGATCAGATTGCCGAACCAGCCCTGGGGCGCGAACTGCCCTTGCTGTGCCTGCTGTGCCTGCTGCGCATAGGCCAGCGCCACCGGGTCAGCGCCGAACGGCAGGATGCGGCCGATCTGGCTGGCCACGCCGCCGATGCTGTTGCCCAGGCCGGCATTGCCGAACAGGCCGCCGATGGCGCCGCCCAGCGGCTGGCCCACCTGGCTGATCAGGTTGCCGAACCAGCCTTGCGGGGCGAGTTGGGCTTGCTGCGCCTGTTGTTGCGCATACGCCAGCGACACGGGATCGGCGCCGAACGGCAGCATGCGGCCGAGCTGGCCGGCGACGCCGCCGATGGTGCTGCCCAGGCCGGAGTTGCCGAACAGGCCGCCGATGGCGCCGCCCAGCGGCTGGCCCACCTGGCCGATCAGGTTGCCGAACCAGCCTTGCGGTGCGAGTTGCTGGCCGATCTGCTGGCCCGGCTGGCCCATCTGTGCTTGCTGAAGCTGCTGCAGTTGCTGCTGTTGCAGTTGTTGTTCGATTTGCTGTTGCTGTGCTTGTTGAGCGTAAGCCGCAGTGATGGGGTCGGCGCCGAAAGGCAGGAAGCCCCCGCCGATGCCGCCGGCGGTCTGGCCGATTTGCCGGCCCAGGTTGGCATTGCCGAACAGGCCGCCGATGCCGCGCCCGATCAGACCGCCAAGGGGCGCACCGAGCAGGCTGCCGAAAATACCTTGTGGGGCCAGTTGCGACCCTGCACCAACACCGTAGTTCTGATATTCATTCATGACTCACTCCAATCTACAAAAGGCGAGCTGGTCTTCATGTCCTTCAACCGGTCCATCGTGCGTTCTTGATTCTTGCGGGACCCGCGGACTCCTTACAGGCGCATGAAAAGCTACCGCTGCGCGCAACATGAAGCGTCGAGTGACCGGTAAGGGACGGTCAGCGGGACGCAAAGATTCCAATGCGACTGCACCCGGGTAGCGCCACGTTTTATTGCCCGCGTTGTGCAGGCTGGACGGCTCCGGCATTGGTAGGATTTGGACCCGGCCCGGATATTTAAGTTTTGATAATCTCTGTGTCCTTTTTCGGGTGAGTGTTAGTAGGTTGATAATCGGTAAAATTGGCCCCCGGCCGCCGCTGCGCACGCGCCATCGGGTAAAATGGGGCGCTTCCCAGCAGGCCATGCCGAAACCCACCCATGCTTTCCACCGTCCATCGCGCCCCTTCGCTCGCGCTGTTTTGCAAGGTCGTCGACAACTACGGCGACATCGGCATTTGCTGGCGCCTGGCGCGTCAGCTGCAGCGCGAACACGGCGTTGCCGTCACGCTGTGGGTGGATGACCTGGTCAGTTTTCAGCGCCTGTGCCCGCAAGTGTCGGCGGCGGCGGGGGCGCAGCAACAACAACTGGTCGAGGCAGTCGCGGTGCGCCACTGGCGCGCCGACGATGAAGCATTCACGCCGGCGGACGTGGCCGATATCGTGGTCGAGTTCTTCGGCGTCGACCTTCCCGCCACTTATATACAGGCGATGGCCGCGTGCACGCCGCGCCCGGTATGGCTGAACCTGGAAGGCTTGAGCGCCGAGGAATGGGTCGAAGGCTGCCACCGCTTGCCCTCGATGCATCCGCGCCTGCCGCTGACCAAGCATTTTTTCTTCCCGGGCTTTACCGAGCGCACCGGTGGCCTGCTGCGCGAAGCGGCGCTCGGCCAGCAGCGGCGCCTGTTCCAGTCCGATCCGGCCGCCATTGACGCCTTTCTCGCGCAGCTGGGCGTCGCGGCGTCCGAGCGCGCCGCGTGCAAGGTCTCGCTGTTTTGCTATCCGAGTGCGCCGGTCGCGGCGCTCTTCAACGCGTGGGAGCATGGCGCCGCGCCATTGACGTGCCTGGTGCCCGAAGGCGTAGCCGTGCAAGCCGTCGAGACCTTTCTGGGCGCGCCGGGTAGCGTCGGCGCGGTGGTGCGGCGCGGGGCCCTGACGCTGCGCGTGGTGCCATTTTTGCCGCAGCGCGACTACGACAAGCTGCTGTGGGCCTGCGACATCAATTTTGTGCGCGGCGAGGATTCCTTTGTTCGCGCCCAGTGGGCGGCTCGCCCGTTCATCTGGCACATTTACGAGCAAGACGAGGCTTTGCACCACGTTAAACTGCGCGCTTTTCTGGAACGCTATGCCTGCGACCAGGCGCCGCTGCACGCGCTGTCGCTGCGCTGGAATGGCGCGCACGACGCCGACGCAGCGTCATCGTCCAGCGCCGCCTGGCCCGAGCTGTGGGCGCGCTTTGATGCGGCCAGGCTGCCGATGGCACGCCATTGCGAGCGCTGGGAAGAGCGCATGCGGACCCACGGCGACTTGACGGCCAACTTGCTTGCCTTTGCTGCCGCAGTACAAGCTGATGCACGCCAAAATTCGGGTATAATGCCCGGTTAATCGATGGCATTCGTGATCGCGCAAGCGAGCGCCCGGACATCGCCCTCGCGCACGCGGGGGGCCATGTATTTTTATTCGATCAAACGTGAGCTTACCGTCCTTATTGGCCAGCAGGCGACAGATGATTTTTACGCAACCCACTTTTTACGTACACATTTTATGAAACCTGCAAAAGAAATTCGTGTTGGCAACATCATCATGGTTGACAGCAAGCCTTGGATCGTCCTGCGTTCCGATGTCAACGGTTCGAGCCGCACGGGCTTCACCTACAAATGGAAGCTGAAAAATCTTCTGACGAACAGCCCGATGGAAAACGTCTTCCGCGGCGACGACAAGTTCGACGTGGTGGTGCTCGACAAGAAGCCGGTGACCTATTCGTATTTCGCCGATCCGTTGTTCGTGTTCATGGACGCCGACTACAACCAGTACGAAATCGAAGAAGAGAACCTGGGCGAAGCGCTGAACTACCTGAAGGACGGCATGGAATGCGAAGCCGTGTTCTATAACGACAAGGCGATCTCGGTCGAACTGCCAACCACCATCGCGCGCAAGGTTGCCTACTCGGAGCCAGCGGTCAAGGGCAATACGTCGGGCAACGTCCTGAAAGAAGCCAAGATCGAAAACGCGATCGAGTCGTACTCGCATACCGTTCAGGTGCCATTGTTCGTCAGCACCGACGACGTCATCGAAATCGACACCCGCACCAACGAATACAAGCGCGTCGTTCGAAACTAAGCCGCGTATTGACACGAAAGCGCGCCGGCATTGCTCGCGCGCTTTTTTTTCGTCCCGCTGCGTTCCGGCGCGTCAAGCGCTGCTATGCTCAATGCCTGTTTTCATTCATTGAGGAAATTATGGATCGCAGGAATTTCGTGGGATTGGGTGTGGCTGGCGCGGCCGCAGCGGTGCTGGCAAACGAGGCGCTTGCAGCGCCTGGCGTGGCGGGGGACATCCTGGAGGCGGGCGTGATGGCGCAGCAGGCCGGCATGAAGGCGGGCAAGCTGACGTCGCAGTCGCTGGTCAGGCAATACCTGGCGCGCATTGCCGCCGTCGACAAGGCTGGCCCGCGCATCAACGCCATCATTGAACTCAATCCCGACGCGCTGGCCATTGCCGCCGCCATGGACCGGGAGCGCGCCGCCGGCAAGCTGCGCGGGCCCCTGCACGGCATTCCCGTGCTACTGAAGGACAACATCGCCACCGCCGACAAGATGAGCACCACGGCCGGCTCCCTGGCCCTGGACGGGGTGCGCGCGGTGCGCGACGCCCACGTGGCCGCCCAGCTGCGCGCCGCCGGCGCCGTGATCCTGGGCAAGACCAACCTGTCGGAATGGGCCAACATGCGCTCGACCCATTCCACCAGCGGATGGAGCGGGCGCGGCGGCCTGACCAAAAACCCTTACGCGCTGGACCGCAATTGCAGCGGGTCAAGCTCCGGCTCGGGCGCGGCCATCGCCGCCAGCCTGGCCACGCTGGCCGTGGGCACCGAGACCGATGGCTCGATCGTCTCGCCGGCGTCCACCTGCGGCCTGGTCGGCATCAAGCCCACGCTGGGGCTGGTCAGCCGCAGCGGCATCATCCCGATCGCCGCCTCGCAAGATACGGCCGGCCCCATGACGCGCAGCGTCAGCGACGCCGCCCTGATGCTCGACGCGCTGGTGGGCGTGGACGAACGCGACCCGATCACGCGCCAGGCGGCAGGCAAGGGCGGTTACGCCAAGGCCCTGGTGGCCGGCGGCCTCAAAGGCAAGCGGCTGGGCGTGGCGCGCGATTTTTTCGGCAGCTACGACAAGCTCGACGCGGCCATCGAGAAAGCGCTGGCCGTGCTCAAGGCGCAAGGCGCGATTCTGGTCGACGTCAAGGTGCCCAACACCAGCAAGTACGGCGAGACCGAAACCGAGGTGCTGCTGTATGAATTCGCCCCTGGCCTGGCAGACTATTTAAGTGAGTATGCGCCGCACGCGGCGATCAAGAACATGGCCGACGTCATCGCCTTCAACCAGCAGCACGCCGGGCGCGAAATGGCGCACTTCGCGCAGGAACACCTGGTCGCGGCGCAGGCCAAGGGCAACTTGAAGAGCAAGCAGTACCTGGATGCGCTGGCCAACAACCGGCGTTACGCGCAGGCCGAAGGGATCGACCAGGTCATGCGTGAGCATCAGCTGGACGCGTTGGTCGCGCCCACCGGCGGCACCGCCTGGCTCACCGATTTTGTCAATGGCGACCATTACGGCGGCAGTTTTTCGACGCCGGCGGCGGTGGCGGGCTACCCGCACGTGACGGTACCGGCCGGCTATGTCTACGGTTTGCCGGTCGGTCTGTCGTTCGTGGGCGGGGCGTTTAGCGAAGCGGCGCTGATCGGCATGGCGTATGCGTACGAGCAGGCCACGCTGCACCGCAAGGCGCCGCGTTTTGCGCCTTCCGCGAGCGTGAAGGCTTAGCTGTTCAGGTGAAGGCGCTTACTTGGCCTTCTTGGCTTTTTCGAACTGGGGCGTCCACAGCGGATGCCCGTGTTCGCCAGGCTGCAAGTTGAACGAGGGATCGAGTTTGAACGCTTTTTCGAACTGCTGGCGGCACAGCGTCTGGCGCGACGTCACGCAGTAGCTGAAGGCGGAGTATTTGAGCGCCTGGACCCGGTCCGCCTTGGCGCCGTTGGCAATTTCAGGCGCCGCCAGGCGCTTGATGGCCTCGTTGTATGAACCCTTGTTGTACAGGTCGATGCCTTCGCGCAGTGCGTTTTGCTCGGCGCCGGCCTGGCCCGAGCCCGGCGGGATCGGATTGCCCGGCGTGCCGGGTGCGGGACGGGCCGGCGCCGACGGCGCCTTTTGCGGTACCGGTGCCGGCTTGGGGGCGACGACCGGCTCCACGGTCTGACAGCCGGACAAAATAAGCGTGCCGGCAAGGGCGCTGAGCAAAGTGCGGGAAATGGTGTTCATGGTCACAGTCTTCATGGTTTTACTTGGAACGCGCAGCGAAATCGTAATCGATCGTTGCTGATTTACCTTTGGCAAGGTTCACGTCCATCGAATAGTCGGGAAAGCCAGGATTGGCGATGCGAATTTTGTGCTTGCCCGATGGCAAAACCAGCTTTTTGAGCGGCGGGCTGACGCCCTTTTCTTTGCCATCCACATACACGGTGCCCCATGGCTTGATCGCCAGGCGGTAGCTTGCCGTGTCGGGCACTTCGGGTTTGATGTCGGGCGCGGGCGCGGGTGCGGGGGCCAGGATCGCGTCGACCGAGACCGGTCCTGGCGCATCCTTGGGCGCTGCAGCAGTCGCTGCAGCAGTCGGGGCGAGGGGCGCAGGGGACAGTGCAGGAGCAGGCGCCGGCGCGGCAGCCGTGGCCGATGCGGTCGGCGACAAAATGTCGTCCACTGCCGGTTCGGCCGCCGCCGCCGGTGGCGGTACTGCCGCTGCCGGCGCCGGTGCCGATGCCGGTGCCGGTGCCGCTGCTGGTGCCGATGACGCATCCGGCAGCGCGCTTGCAGGCGCGTCGCCCTGGGCGGCCGGCATGAGGATGTCCGACGGCGACGAGAGCAGCCAGCGCGCGCCGAAGCCGGCGATCACCAGCAGCGACACGCCAAGCGCCACACGCGACATCCAGCGCGGCGCCGGCTTGTGAATGACGCTTGGCTTGGGCACCTTGGCAACTTTGGGCGCTTTGGCGGCGGCCGGCGCTTTGGGCGCAGCGGCAGCGGCAGCGGCAGCCATGGCGGCGGCGGCCGGCGGCGCCGACGACGGCAGCGGCGCCGTCTTGGGCGCGGCGATGATCGTTACATCGTCGTCGCCGCCCTGTTGCGGCAGCCGGTCGAGCGTGGCGAAGCGCTGCGTGTTGCCGGTCGAGCGCGCGCGCGGCACGCCGGAAGACTCGATGCCCAGCAGTTCGCGAAAGGCGTCGATGGTTTGCGGGCGCTCGTGCGCCATCACGGCCAGGCCCTTGTCGAGCGCGGCCAGAAATGCGGTGCTGTAGCCTTCCACGCCGCGCTGGGCCAGCGGCACGATCGGGTCCTTGACCATGCGCGCGATCGAGGTCGCCGGCGCTTCCTTCATGATCGCAAAATAGATCACCGCCGACAGCGCGTAGATGTCGGTGTAGGCGCCCTGGTCGAGCGAAGCGTCGCCGGCATACTGTTCCACCGGCGCATAGCCCGGTTTCAGAATCACGGTCAGGCCGCGCGTGCGGTCGCCGATGATCTGGCGCGCCGAGCCGAAGTCGAGCAGCACGGCGTCGCCGTTTTCCTGCACGATGATGTTGTCGGGCGAGACGTCGCGGTGCAGGATGCGCATCGTGTAGAGCATCTCGAGCGCTTCAAGGATCTGCTTGAGAATTTTCAGGCACCAAGCCTCGTTGACCAGTTCCGGCGAGCCGTTGACAATGTCCTTGATGGTGCGGCCATCGTAGTACTGCATGGCCGTGTAGGCGGTCTGGTTCTGTTCCCAGAAGCGGTACACCTTGACCAGCGACGGATGGTCGAACTGGGCCAGGAAGCGCGCCTCGTTGATGAAGCTTTTCTGGCCGACGATGAAGGTTTCCTGGTGGCGCTCGGCGCGCACGCGGATGCTGTGGTCATCGCCGCGCGTGGCCAGCACGCCAGGCATGTATTCCTTGATCGCCACCGTGCGCTGCAAGGAATGGTCGAACGCGATGTAGACGATGCCAAAGCCGCCTTCGCCGAGCACGCCGGTGATTTCAAAGTCGGCCAGGCGGGTGCCGATAGGCAGGCAGTTTTCCGATCCGTGCATGATGTGTGCGCTCATAGGACAGCCTTGTGCACGAGAATGGCGTAGGCGGAGTAGTTGTCGCGCACCTTGCCGGTGTTGAGGATGTTGTCGTCGGCCAGCCTGCGCATCGCGGCCAGCCACTGTTCGCTGCTCTCGGACTGGGCCAGCGTGCGCTCCATGTCCGCTTCCATGACCCATTCCCACAAGCCGTCGCTGCACAGCAGCAGCGCGTCGCCGGGATGCAGCGCCATGGCGCCGGCCGACAGTTCGATCCGGGTGTCGCCCTCGGCGCCGATGGCGGCGAACAGGATATTGCGCTGCGGGTGGATGCGCAGCTGTTCGGCGCGCGCATAGCCGGCGTCGATCAGTTGCTGGGTCAGGCTGTGGTCCTTGCTCATGGCGTGCAGGCGCGCTTCGCGAAACAGGTAGATCCGGGTGTCGCCCAGGTGCGCCCACATGACCTGGGCGCGGTTGCAGTCGACCAGCAGCGCGGCGACCGTGGTGCTCATGTCAGCGTAGTGCGGCTCGACGAGCTTGCGCGCGGCCACGTCGGCGCTGGCGCAGGCGGCGTAGCCGAGCAGCGCTTCCGGGCCAAAGCCGGGCGCTTCGTTAAAACAGGTGATGATCGCGTCGACCACGACGCGCGAAGCGACTTCGCCGCCCTCGTGGCCGCCGGCGCCGTCGGCCACGACGAAGCAGGCCAGCGGATCGTTGAACGCCTCGCCGACGGTGTCCTGGTTGGCGCTGCGCTTGCCGATGTCGTTGATGCGCGTCCAGGTCAGGGAGATCGGCGTGCTGAACTCAGTCATCGGCGCCGCTCGCGATGCGGTCAACTTCTTTTTCGTAAGCGTCGAGGAAGTCGGCGCCGAACAGGGTCTTGAACTGGTCCTTCGATTCGCCCGCCACGCCATGGTGCTGCTGCTTGTAGAGCTCCCACAGGGCCGCCTTGCGCTGGAACGGAATGGCCGCGTGCAGCAGGTTGGCCTTCAGGGCCGATTCGATGCGCTCGGGGCGCAGGCGGTGGATCACCTTGTCCATGCTGGCACGGGTGCCAGCCACGACGCCTTTCTGGTGGCCGCGCAGGTCGCGGTAGGCGTCGTCGATCGCTTCGAGCGGCTCCATGAAGCCGGGCATTTTCTTGCGCAGCATCTGGGTCAGCACGGTTTCGCTGTCGGGGAAAAATTTGAGGGGGTTGTTGTTGCGCATGACGACCACCGTCACGTCCGCTTTGACTTCCTGCTTGACCAGCGAGCGCAAGGCCAGCAAGTCGATCGTGCCCTGCAGGCAGCCGTTCATCAGCTTGCCCATCAATTCCATCAGTTCCGGCGTCAGGGTTCCGAACGCATCGGCGGAAATGCCGGCGCCACGGATAAAAGCCTGTTTCAATGCTTCGCGTTCATCGCTTACGACTTCATTGTTCATTAGCATGGGATCCTGAGAATTTGATGTTTATTCGCAGCAATAATGCCAGATTTGAGAGAGCAGGTCACTCTTCGTACGCAGCTAAATCTCTCTCTTGTGCAAACGACATGCCATGGGCGCCACACCTTGAGCACGCCCCTAGCAGTACTGGCAACGTTTACCAGTATAGGCGATGTAAGCAAGACAACGTTGTTTTCTTACACTTCGGTCCTCGCCGACCGTTGTGTTTTTACCAAATGACGCGCCGCACCAAACCATTTACACGTCGATAAAGCGCATTTTGAAGCTGCGCCCCTTGATGTTGCCAAAATCCCGGCCCAACGGATTGCCGGCGTTCAGGCGTTTGAACGCATCCTTGGCCACACCACGCTCGAGCGCCACATAGGTCTGGAATTCGGTGACATTGATCTTGCCGACCTGTTCCTTGGTCAAGCCCGCGTCGCCGGTCAGCGCGCCCAGCAGGTCGCCTGGGCGCAGCTTGTCCTTCTTGCCGCCCGAAATGCACAGCGTGACCATGGGCGCCAACGCCGCTTCGTCGCTCTCGTCGGTCAGTTCGTCGAGCTTGAACCAGCTGACGGGCGCATGCTGGTACTCTTCGATCAGCTTGACCCATTTTTTTTCGTTGGGCGCGCACAGCGACAGGGCCAGGCCCGATTCGCCGGCGCGGCCGGTGCGCCCCACGCGGTGGATGTGCACTTCGGTATCCTTGGACACGTCCACATTGATCACCGCACCGAGGTTGGCAATGTCCAGGCCGCGCGCGGCCACGTCGGTTGCCACCAGCACCGAGCAGCTGCGGTTTGAAAACAGTACCAGGATTTCGTCGCGCTCGCGCTGTTCGAGTTCGCCGTACAGGGCCAGCGCCGAAAAGCCTTGCTGGCGCAATTCGTCGGCCAGTTCGCGGCAATGGACCTTGGTGTTGCAAAAGGCGAGCGCGGAGACCGGCTTGAAATGCTTGAGCAGCTTGCCCACGGCCGCGTCGCGCTCGTCGAAGCCCACTTCGTAAAAGCGCTGCTCGATCTGGTCGCCCGCGTGCTGTGCTTCGACGATGACTTCGACCGGGTTGTTCAAAAACAGCTCGGTGGCGCGCCGGATGTCGTCCGGGTAGGTGGCCGAAAACAGCAGCGTCTGGCGCCGCTTGGGGCAGGCGCTGACGATGCCGGCGATCTCGTCGTAAAAACCCATGTCGGTCATGCGGTCCGCTTCGTCCAGCACCAAGGTCTGGACGTTGGCCAGGTTGATGGTGCCGCGCCCCAGGTGGTCGCGAATGCGCCCGGGCGTGCCGACCACGATGTGGGCGCCGTGTTCGAGCGACGCGACTTGCGGGCGCATGGCGGTGCCGCCGGTGAGGGTCAGGACCTTGATGTTGCCTTCGCCGCGCGCCAGGCGCCGCAGTTCGCCGGCGACCTGGTCGGCCAGTTCGCGCGTGGGGCACAGGACCAGGCCCTGCACGGCGAACCAGGCCGGATTGAGCTTGTGCAAGATGCCGATGCCGAAGGCGGCCGTCTTGCCGCTGCCGGTCTTGGCCTGCGCGATCAGATCGCGCCCCTCGAGCACGTGCGGCAGGCTCTTGTCCTGGATGTTCGTCATCTGGTGGTAACCCAGCGTGTCGAGGTTGGCCAGGAAGGTGGCGGACAAGGGCAGGGTGGTAAAGGGAATTGGATTCATGTGATACGGCCGTCAATTAAAGGGGGACGGCCCAAGTCTAACAGGGTCGTCAGGCTGCGGCCCAGTTGGGCAGGCCGGTCAGGTCGGTATTGTCATCGCGCCGCCACACGGGCAGGCCGCTGGCGTCGGTGGCGTCGAGCAGTTCCATCTGGTGCTGCTTGGCGGCGATCTTGCGTTGCCGCGGCACGGTCGTGCGGCGCGCTTCGGCCACAGGATTGCCCAGTGCGCTGGCAGGGCCAAAACCGGGCAGGTCGAATGTTGCGTAGTCTTTTTTATCTCTCATCTGCAGCGCCGGAAAAGCAAAAGCCCGGCTGCGAGAGTCGGGCTCGGTTCAACAAGGTCACGATTGCACAGCCCGTGCTGCAGGGCCATTTTTTCGAGGCCGGAGTATAGCAGCAAGCGGGCCGATGCTGGGGGGAATTTCAAGAGGGCGCTGGAAGAGCGGCGCTATCGGTGCCACCATCGCCCCGGCGGCAATACTGCCGCGCTTGAAGCGTGACAAGCCATGTTGGCACGGCCAGTAATCCTGTTTTGATGCGGTTTGCCGGCTGCGTGCTGCGGCGGCGTCAAAGAGGCGCTATCCGTCTCGCCAGCACGACGTTTGCATCGCATCAAAAACAAGTGCTATGAAAAAACAAGCGAAGTGGGAAGATTGTTTGACGCTATCCGAGAAAACCTCACCCACGTCGCGAGCCATAATGAGCGCAAATCTATTCTCTTATGCAGAAATCTGTCGGTGCTTGGTCCGTACCAAAATGGCCAGGCCGATGCAGCTGACATCGATCGCCGCGGTCCTGCTGCTCAGTGGCGCGGCGCACGCGGCCAATGATCTGAACAGCGTCATCTTGCGCACCACAGAACAGATGGAGCGCGAACTTGGCGGTCGGAACTACGATATCAACTCCTCGTTCACGGAAGACCTCCACTATGGCGACGCCTGCTGCATCCCTGCAACTAATGGTGGCAAGACCATGTGCGTTGCCGCCGTCGCCGAGGTCTTGATCCGAACGCTGAACGAAGTGGGCAAAGAGGTGTCTGAGGTCTTCGTCAAGTTCCCGATCAGCCATTGGAAGCAGAGCAAGTACCTAAACATCCGTCCGCACCTCTATCAGTTCAAGGGCGTGCAATCGCGCGGACCCGGCGACGCCTTGAGCCGCTTCGGCATCGGCGAGATTGTCCCCTTCGATCGGATGCTGGGAGGCGATGTGCTGGCGTTTTCCCGGTTGAACGGCTCGGGCCACGCGGTCATTTTTCGCCGCTATATTGATGCGAACAAGCACACGGTGGCAAATTACTCGCCACAGGTTGTGGGTTTCGAATATTTCTCGGCCCAATCGTCCACGCGGGGCGTTGGCCGCCGCCTCGCTTATTTTGGTCAGGTAGGCAGCAGCCGATGCCCGGCCTATGCGCCGCAAGGGGCCGATTGCGGGATCATTCGCGCGTCGTTCGCCAATGCCGGGCGCCTATGGTCGCCCGAACGCTGGACCGTCGATGCCTCGATTGCCGCGCTGAAAACCCGTTTTGTGCGCAACGCCAGCAGGGGTGGCGCTATCTCGACCGACCGAATCAAGGAATTGCTCGACGCCGACATCGCCCCCGTCTATGGCGTCGATTTCAAAGAGTAAGTGGGGATCCAACGTTGTTTCTCAGCATGAGGCGGTCATGAACAAGCTTGCGTTGTTACTGGTGGTGTCCCTGTTGCCGCAAACCGGCATGTGCCAATGGCCGGGGACGCATGGCAGTGCGGGCGCTGCGGCGGCCAAGCCATCGATTCGCAGCAGTGGGACTTACATCAAGGGTAACAAGGCCACTGGCGGCGACGGCTGCTATTTCGGCGAGGGAAATTGCCCTGGTGGGCAGAACGAACCCGCTCCACAGCCGCAACCGCAACCGCAACCGCGAACACAACCACAGCCACAGCCACAGCAGTATTTGACCAACGTATGCCAGACCCCCACTTTCTGGTGCATCATCAATCAAAGTGGTGCGATCGGCACGCCATGCTATTGCAATATGCCCTATCCGCCCGGTTACGCCAACGGTGTGTCCATCCGAACACATTGAGAGGAGCTGCCATGGAACGCAGGCAATTTGTAAAATGCGCCGCCTGTGCGCTTGCCGTGCGCAGCGGACCGGTCGCAGCGGACAGCGTGTCGCACGGTTGCTTTTTAATCGGTCGCGTCAATTCCCATCACGGCTTGAACCCGGGCCCCATCAGCGACATTGCACAGGACCAGACGTTGTTGGAATCATCGGGCGATTCGCAGCTCGACAAACTTCTGGGCCGAGCACTAGCCCGCGCCTCGGCCCGTTTTGAAGTGGCGCCTTCCTTTTCGTTTTACCGCGACAGTGACGGCATGAACGCTTGCGCTACGCCGGACACGCGTACCTCCGGTACCTGGGGCAGCGTGCTGTTCGGGCGCGAACTGTTCGATGACCTGCTCAGCCGCTATCAAGACAACGGTATTGCCGTTATCGCCATCGCGGCGCATGAATTCGCCCACATACTGCAGTTCAAGCACGCCCTGGGGCCGCAGCTGGAGCAGGGCGAACCGACAGTGCGCCGCTCCGAGTTGCACGCCGACTACGTGGCCGGCTGGTACCTTGGCGTGATGAAGCGGCGCGATTCGACAATTTCGTTGTGGTCCGCCGGCGACACCTTCAGGCGCATCGGCGACTATGCGTTCAACAAACCAAGCCACCACGGCACGCCCAGTGAGCGTATTGCCGCCTCGCAAGCCGGGTTTGCGCTCGCTTCGCGGGGCGCAGCGAAAGTTGGCGATGCGCTCAACGAAGGCCTGCGTTACATGCGTCACGTTCGGCTCGAGGCATAGATTTTTTGGTTCACACCAGGGGACCATCATGTATCGCACCACCGTCACGCTACTCCTGTCGCTATCGATCCTGCCCGTTGGCCAAGCACGCGCCGATGATTTTTGTGCTTTGCTCGCGCGCGTCACCAATGACGTTCCCAACAAATTTAAAGCGCTGCGCGCCGGACCGGACGACACCGGCGATTATCATTCCAGTCTAATTTTTCCTGGCGCGAAAGATTGCTATATAGCGAACGATTCGGATTTCTTTAGTTGCAACTGGAAATTGGGAAGCGATGAGGATGCCGACGAACAGGCTCAAGTACTGGCCCAAGGCATCAGCGGCTGTTTTCCGGGCGGGCGCACGATTCCTGCGCGCACAAGCGGCAGTGGCACCTCCTACCGTTATATTGCAGAGAGCATCAACTACACCGACAGAGCCAACCCATCGAGTCGTCGGGTGAGCTTGCGTATCAATGTCGAACCCTGAACGGTAGCCTTAACACCGGCAAGGGCGCTCGTGCTGCGCGCGATGCGTGATTGCGCGAGCCGTGCTGCAAGGTCCTGTTTTCTGGCCGCGCAGCAGCGCGTGTACCAGGACGGCCAGGACGGCCAGCGCGATCAGCGTGCTTAGCGCCGCACGCACATCATCACTTCCATCGAGGCGCGCAGCGCTACGCCGCGCGAGCGCACACTGTTCCCATTCGCGCTGACGGCTCCACCATGGCCCGTGCCAATGTGTGCTATCCCACAGACGCAGCGATGCCAATATTCTATTGTTTAAATTCAAGTTCGGCTTCTTCCGTGATCGTTCAACATGACGCGTGCGACTTCTGCGCGCGCACTTGCGCGGCACGGTGGCGATTTTTGTGGTTTCATCGAGCCTCGGCGTGCGCAATGGCGCTGCATACGAAAGTCTTATTATGGTGGACCAAGATCACATTTTTGGCGTTGCCGGCACCCGTGAAGAAGTGGATGCTGGTCAAGCCGCGCCTGGCAGCCGATTGTCTGTCGAGCCAGCCGGGGCCGACTGCCCGGCCCGGAAAAACCATCTCTCCTACCCGGCGCCGCAGCCAGCGCAATGGGAACAGGCAAGCGGCGCCCAAGAGGATGTGGCCCTGGCTGGCCTTGCCGACGAAGTGGCGCGCCTGCGCGCCGTGGAGGCCGAACGGGACGCGCTTTTGGAGCACAATCGACTGCTCTGTGGCGTGAACCAGAATCTGGTCCTGGCGACCTTCGAAGCCCAGAGCTTGCGCGAGGAGGCCGAGGCCGCCAATACCCGGCAAAACAAATTTCTGGCGATGCTGGCGCACGAATTGCGCAATCCCCTCGCGCCCATCAGTATGGCGGGGGCGATACTGGGAAAAATTGCAGCGCCCTCGGCCCAATTGTTGAGCGTGCAAAAAACAATCGAACGCCAGGTTTCGCACCTTTCCCGACTGCTCGATGATTTACTCGATGCGGCCCGTATCAATAGCGGGAAAATTACTTTGGCGTGCAGTCCGATTCTGTTGGCAGAGCAACTCTCAAGCGCAGTCGAAACTGTGCAGTTGCGAATCAACGAGCGCAGCCAGCAACTTGAACTGCATGTTCCGTCCGACGATATCGTGCTCTATGGCGACCCGGTGCGTCTGGCGCAAGTATTTTCCAACCTGTTGGTCAACGCATCGAAGTTCACTCAGGACGGCGGCACGATTGTCGTGCGCGCCTGGGTCCAGGGCGCAACAGTCAAAATCAGCATCGCCGACAACGGGGCGGGTATTTCGCCAGAAATTATCTCCAGCATATTTGGCTTGTTCACGCAAGGTCCGCGCTCGCTCGCGCGCTCGGAAGGGGGCCTTGGCGTTGGCTTGAACGTGGTGCAAAACGTGGTGGCGATGCATGGCGGGACAGTCCAGGCCACAAGTGCCGGGCTGGGCCATGGCAGTGTCTTCACATTGTGTTTTCCTTTGCCGGCAGGAAGTACCCATCGGCACAACGTGCCGGCCAGCGGGCCCGACGATGGCCAGCACAGCCACAGGATCTTGCTGGTGGAAGACAATGTCGACGCGAGCCAAATGCTGGCCATGCTGCTGCGCGCCGTTGGCTACACGGTGGAAACAGCGTTCGATGGCCCTGGCGGACTGGCGAGGGCAAGCGCCGAGTACTTTGATGTACTCATCTGCGACATCGGTCTGCCTGGCTTTGACGGCTATAGCCTGATGCGTGCCTTGCGCGCCCAACTGGACAAAAAGGCGCCCTATGCGATTGCCGTGTCCGGCTACGGGAAAGTCGAAGACAAGGCACAGGCGATGGAAGCTGGGTTTGCGCAGTACCTGATCAAGCCTGTGAATATCGATGCGCTGTTGGCGTTGATCGCGTCGGTCCCTTCGCGGCGGGTCTTGAACCGTCAATGAACAAAGAAAAAAGGGCTACAAGCCGAAGCATGTAACCCTTTATTTTTCTGCTCAATTCTGGTTGCGGGGACAGGATTTGAACCTGTGACCTTCGGGTTATGAGCCCGACGAGCTGCCAGACTGCTCCACCCCGCAGACGAATTATATATCGTCGCGGTCGTTTGTACAAGGGCTTCTCAAAAAGCCTGCAAACGCCACAGCGACGTGACCTCTTTCGAGCGCGCCGCATGCAGAGGATCGGTGGCGTCGCTGGCGCGCGAATGGGTGGGGCGCACGTCGTGGCGCTCGATGACTTGCAGACCGCCAGCGGCGATCCAGGCGTCCAGCTCGGCGCGCGGGCGCAGGCCGAGATGCTCGGCCAGATCCGACAAAATCAGCCACGCTTGACCGCCCGGGGCCAGGTGCGCCGCCACGCCACCCAGGAAACCCTTGAGCATCCGGCTGTCCGGGTCGTACACGGCGCTTTCAAGCGACGAACTCGGACGGCCCGGCAGCCACGGCGGGTTGCACAGCACCAGGTCGGCGCGGCGGTCGGGGAACAGGTCGGTCTTCATCAGCTCGACCTGTTGCTCCAGGCCAAGGCGGTGCAGGTTCTCGCGCGCGCACGACAGCGCGCGCGCATCCATGTCGGTGGCCACGATATGCTGCAGTCCGCGCTTGGCCAGCACGGCCGCCAGCACGCCGGTGCCGGTGCCGATATCAAAGGCGACCTTGGCGCCGTCGGGCAGCGCGGTGTCAGCCACCAGCGCCACGTATTCGCCGCGAATCGGCGAAAAAACGCCGTAATGGGGATGGATGCGCTCGCCCAGGGCGGCGATCTCGACGCCGTTCTTGCGCCATTCATGCGCGCCGATCACCCCGAGCAGCTCGCGCATCGACGCCACGAACGGCTCGTCGCTGCGCCCGTACGCTTCATTGCAGGCCAGCTTGACTTCCGGCGCGCGGCGCAGCGGGATGGTGTAGTCGGCATCGAAGGGCAACAGCAGCATGGCCAGCGTGCGGGCGCGCTGCGACTGGGCCTGGCGGTGCAGGTGGAATGCTTGGGCGGGCGAGGTGGGCGCCGTGGGCGCCTTGGCGCGCTTGCCCTTGTCGCTTTTGTGGTCGGTACGCCGCGCCAGCGCCTGCAGCAGCTGGCGCGCGTTTTGAAAGTCGCCGCGCCACAGCAGGGCAGTGCCTTCGCAAGCGAGCCTGTAAGCGAGGTCGGCGGGGGTCTTGTCGTCGGCGATGACGACTTTTTTCGGGGTTGGCATGCCGCTTTCGGAGCGCCAGCGCGCCGAGCGCGTCTCGCCGCCCTCGGTCCATTGAATGCGTGCAGGGGCGGCGTCGGCGGGAATAGTTGGGAGCATGGTTCAGTCAAAAGCGGATGATAGGGGCGTGCCAAAGCAGCGCGGCGAGGCGCCCATTATACTGCGCCGGGGGTGTGCTCAGGCTGCGCTTGCGCCGCCGGCGGCCGCGTTGCCATAGGTCGTGGCAATCGCCTTGGCGCGCTCCACGGCGCTCGCTTGCGGATCGTCCTGGCGCGCGCGCGGCGCCAGCAGGGCAGCGCTGTCGACCAGGCGCTGCAGGCGCAAGGTCATGTTGCCGCTGCTGTCGCCGGCGGAGACATCGGTGCGCAGTTCACGGCTGAGCAGTTTGAACAGGTCGTTCAGGCTGCCCGGATATTCAATGGCCGGCAGCGGCTTGCCGGTTAGCACCAGCACGTCCGGCATTTCGATGCGCTGCTTGGCGGCCAGCGTCTGTTCGTCGGTATTCGACTTGTATTTGACCTCAACTTCAAAGTCGAGCGTGCGGCCATCTTGCGTGGAAATCTGGCCGGTGCCGATGAAGCTGGCGTCTTGCTTCAGGTCCAGGGTGACGTCGCGCACATTTTCATCGGCCGCGCCTGGCGCGCCCACGGCGCTCTTGAGCGAACCGAGGTTGTAGGCGACCGTTACCGTTTCCGCAACATCGCCGAACATGGTCTTGGCGATCTGGCCGACAAAACTTTGCGCCGAATCACTGCTCGAGACGACAAGATCGTTGCCGCGGGCCTGGATGGCTTGCCTGGAGAGGCTGACAATATCGTCGCGCGACCTGACCGGATCGACCGTCGGCAATGCAGCCGGCATCATCCCGCTCGCGGAGGTTGTTTGCATGCCCGCAACTTTCCCGGCTGCCTGCGCAAAGGCGGGAAGAGTGGGAGAGGCGGGCGGGCGGGCACCCGAGGCGGAGGACATGGACATGGCTGTCAGTCAGGTTAGGTAACGTTAAAAAGCAGATAAAGCAGCGGGTGTCACGACCGGTAACGACACTGTGTTTAAAAACTTTAATAAATTCACGAAACTTTTTTCAGCCACCTTCGGCCACCTTCCACCTGCGGCCACCATCAGTGATGATGCGCCCAGCTGCCGTCAACCGAGTGCAGGAACGATTCGACAGCGTGCTTTTCGCCTGTGGCATAGCGGCGCGGTTCGCCGCAGGCGCACACGCCTGTATAGGGCTGAATATGCGAACAGGCTGAAACTTTCTGGAGGAATACTTTCACCGGTTTGGTGCATTTGATGCATTTGAAGGTCAGGATGCGGGCAGGTTTGGTCATGGCGGGCTCGGTGCGTGAAAAGGGCGCATTTTATCATTGGCGGGCCGGGCCAACTGACGTCAACTGAAGACGGCATGCAACGTTAACTGGTCGGGGCGATTGATCTTTTTCTGGAAACGGATTGTGTGATGACCAAGTTTCAGCAGCCGAGCAAGGAAAGCGTGCGCAAATGGCTGCGTGCGCGCATCGAACAGCGCCGTCCGCCCCCGGACGCCGCGCAGATCCGGCGCGAGCTGGGATGGGGCCAGGTCAAGATGGCGTGCGAGTGCAAGCGCTAGGCCGTGCTGCCGCTTTTCCCCTGCGCTGCGCCCTGCGCCCTTACTGCACCGTCACGCTGCTGGTGCCCCCGCCCGCCGGCTGCACGATGATGCGGGTGGCGATGCGTTCCGTCATCTCCTGCACGTGCGAGATGACGCCGACCTTCCTGCCCATCGACTGCAAGCCGTCGAGCGCATCCATGGCCACGCGCAGCGTTTCGCTGTCCAGGCTGCCGAAGCCTTCATCGATGAACAGCGATTCAACCCGCACCCGGTTCGACGAGAGCGAGGCCAGTCCCAGCGCGAGCGCCAGCGACACCAAAAATGATTCGCCGCCCGACAGCGAATGGGCCGAGCGCACTTCGCCGCCCATGTCCTGGTCGCGCACCATCAGGCCGAGCGAAGGGCCGGACGGTGCGATGACGCGTTCGAGCCGGTAGCGCTTGGCCAGCTGGCCCAGATGGGCGTTGGCATACCCGAGCAGCACGTCGAGCGTGAACTGCTGCGCGTAATTGCGAAACTTTTTTCCGTCCGCAGAGCCGATCAGTTCGTTCATCCGGCCCCAGCGCAGCTCGACCAGTTGCTGCTTTTCGATGTCGGCCATCATGGTCTGCGCGTGTTCGCGGCGCACATTGTCTTGGGCTAGCTGCAGGCGCAAAGCCGTCGCGCCGTCCAGCGCCTCTTTGCGCCCGGCCTCCAGTGTTTGCAGCGCGGCGGCCAGCGTGTCCGCGTCGCCGGCACTGCCGGGCGGCGCCAACTGGCAGTGCAACTGGCGCTGGTTACGCCTTTCGGCCAGTACCGTCAGCGCGGTGGCGGCTGCGGCGTCGATCGCTTGCAGGGCGGCGCGTTCCCGAGCCAAGGATTCGGCGTCGAGCGCGAGCAGTGCATCGAGTTCGGCGATGCCGGGCACCGCATCGAGCAGAAGGTGGCGCTGCGAATAGGCGGCCAGCCACGCGGCCACGCGCGCGTGCGCTTCCTGTGTCTGTGCCTGCACTGCCGCCAGGCGCGCCTGCAACTGCGCCTGCGACTCGCGCGCCCGGGTGTGCGCCTGCGCGGCCAGCTGGCTCGCTGCCTGGCGCGTGGACAGTGCGGCGCGCGCGGCGCCTATTGCCCCCGCCAATTCCTGTTCCACGTCGCGCACGGCGCGCCCGTTCCACAAGGCGCCGCGCTGTGTTGTGTGGCCCAGTATGTCGGCGTCGATGCGCGCAAATTCGGCCGCGGCGGCATCGCGCAAGTGCTGCATCTGCTGCTGGCGCTGGGCGGCGCTGGACGCCTCTGCGCCCAGCGCAATAAGCGCCGTTGCGCGGCCTTCATGGTGCAAGGATTGCTCGCGCCAGCGCCTGGCATCGGCCTCGCGCCCGGCGTGAAACTGCGCCGGGCCGGCTTGCCATTGCTCGCGCCAGCCGGGCATGGCGTCAATGCCGCCATCAAGTTCTGCCAGCAAGTGCTCGGTATGGTCGCGTGCGTGGCCGCACTTTTCCTGCAACGCGCCGTGGCGGCTGACCGCTTGCGCATGCGCGCTCGCCGCGGCGACCGCGCTTTGCTGCGCGCGCGCGTGTTCGGTGGCGCTGCGGTCGCACGCTTGCTGGGCGGCGTCGCGCGCGCTGGCGGCCAGGCGCGCGGCGCGCTCCTGTACGTCCAGCGCTGTGGCAAGCGCACCGATAGCGTCCTGCTGGCGCACGAACCAGGCCTGCGGCGGCCCATCCGGCGCCAGCGCCAAGGCGTCCCACGCTGCCTGCAATTGTTCCACCGCGCCCTGCAGCGCCGCCCCGTCGCGCTGCGACGCTGCCAACTGTTGGGCGTGCCCGGTCAGCAGGGCGCCCTGGGCTGCAATGATTGAGGCATTGTCCTGAAACTGCGCGCGGCAGCGCGACACTTCGCCGCGCAAGGTCGAGAGCATCTCGTCCAGGGCCGCGTTCTGATGCTGGTAGGGGTGCTCGGCGCTGCCGCAGACGGGGCACGGCTGGCCGTCGCTCAAGGTGGCGCGCAGGTCAACAACGCGTTCGGCGCAGGCGATTTCGGCCACCTGCAGCGAGCGTTCGGACTGCGCCAGCGCTGCCGCCAGGGCCCCAGTTTGGGCTTGCGCCGTTGCCAGCGCCACCGCGGCTGCGCCATGTGCCTCGGCCAGGCTGGCGGCGTGCGCCTGCGCGCGGTCCAGGCGGGCGCGCGCCGCTGCCAGTTCGGTCCAGCGCTTTTCGGCTACGGCCAGGCTGTCGCGGCGCTCCTCGAAGCCGCTGCGCTGCGCACGCAACTGCTCGCCGTCGAAAGCTGCCAGCGCGCTGATGGCTTGCTGGCGCGCCGCTTCCAGCGTGGCCAGTTGCTTGGCGCTGGCGGCGAGCACCTTGGCAGCTTGCTGCTCGCTGCCGGCGGCCCCTTGCAGGGCTAGCGCGGCGGCATCGAGCTCGCCCGCAGTGCGTGCGTGCAGCGCGGCGGCAGTTTGCGCCTGGGTCAGCAAGGTGTCCCAGCGCGGCCACTGCTGCGACAGCGTTTGCAGGTGGGCGTGCGCGGCCAGCCAGGCTTGGCCTTGCGCATGCGCGGCGCGGGTTTGGTCCAGTTGCGCACACGTGCTCTGCACAGCGGCGTCGGCCTGCGCCAGGGCGTGGCGGGCGGTCGCGAGGTTATCGCGCGCTTTGGCGTGGGACGGGGCGAGGGCGGCGATGCTGGCGTCCAGCGCCTTGGCCTGGTCCAGCTGGGGCGCGGCCGCAATGTGCACCTGTTCGGCGTCGTGCAGCGTGCTGCCGGCGGCATGCAGCGCCACGCCGGCCTGTTCCTGGACGGCGCTTGCCGACGCCAGCTCGGCGCCGGCACTTTCGATGGCCGCTTCGATCGCGCTGCACTCGCGCGCCAGGCGCATGCTGTCGGCCTGCAGCGCGCGCGCCGGCTCCACCGCTTCGCGCGTCTGCTGGCGGCGGCGCCGTTCGCCGGCCGCCTCGCGCGCGGCGTTCGCCAGCGCGACGGCTTGTTCGGCCTGGGCTTCGCTGGCGTGCAGCTTATCGCCTTCCTGGTGCCAGCGCAGCTCCCGCTCCAGCGCGGCCTTTTGCGCGTCGGCCACGGCCAGCGCGGCGTCGGCGGCGCAGCACTGGGCTTCCAGTGCGTTGCGCACGTCGTGCGCCAGCGGCGTATGGTCGGCCAGGCGCGCGCTCAGTTGCAGCATCGCGTTTTTCTCGGCATGAAAGCGCTCGTGGGCGCGCTTTGACAGCGCGCTGTAGATCGCGCTGCCGGTCAGCGTTTCGAGCAGGGCGCCGCGTTCGTTTTCTTCGGTATTGAGGAAGGCGGAAAATTCATTTTGCGCCAGCAGCACGGCGCGCGTGAACTGGTCGAACGACAAGCCCACGCGCTCGACGATCTCTTTTAACACTTCGGTGTTGGTGCCGCCCAGCGCCGTCAGTTCGGGCAGCCGGTGCAGGCTCATGCCCACTTTTTGCAAGGCGCCGCCGGTCCTGCCGCGCGAACGGCGCACGTTCCAGCGCGCGCGGTAGCGCACGTCGTCGTTGCCCACGAAGTCAACCTCGGCGTAAGCTTCGCTCGCGCCGCGCCGCAGCAGCGTGCGCGAGTCGTGCGCGCCCACCGTCTCGCTCCCCACGTCGGGCAGATGGCTGCCGCTGCGCATCTTGGGCAGGCGCGGCGTGGCGTCGTACAGGGCCAGGCACAGCGCGTCGAGCAGGGTCGACTTGCCGGCGCCGGTCGGGCCGCTGATGGCAAACAGGCCGGCCGTGGCCAGCGGCTTTTGCTCGAAGTCGACGCAAAATTCACCGGCCAGCGAGGCCACGTTCTTGCCGCTGATTTTCAGGATCTTCATGCGGCGTCGATCGGGGCGGCGGTGTTGAGCAATTCGGCAAAGGCTTGCAACTGGTCGTCGGGCGCGTCGGCGCCGTATTTTTGCAGGTACAGGCGGCGGAAAATATCGTCCGGCTGCAGTTGCGCGAGCTGGTCGAGCGACATCGGCGCCTGGGCGGCTGCGTCGCCGTCAAGCCTGCGGGTCGGTTCGATTTTTGCCAGGCGCACGGGTTTGCTTACGAGCGCCGCTTCGATGCGCCCGCGCAGGCCAGGTTCGGGCGCCTCAAGCAGCACGCGCACCTCCAGAAAAGGCTGTTGGTGCAGCGGCAGTTCGGCCAGTTCCAGCGCCTCAAGGGCGGCCAGCGCTTCGGCCAGCGGCGCCGGCTGCGGCGGCACGCGCAGCAGTTCAACGGCGCGCGGCACCATCAGCGGCGTGACCGTGACCGCGCCGTCCAGCAGGTCCACGCGCAGTACCTGGTGCTGGTAGAGGACTTCCGCGAACGAGAGCGGCAGCGGGCTGCCGCTGTAGCGCAGGTGCTCTTTCTGGCCCACGCGCTGGGCCAGGTGCAGGTGCCCGAGCGCGGCGTAGGCAATCGCCGGGTTGAAGATCCCGGCCGGCAGCGCCTCGGTGCCGCCGATGACGATGCGCCGCTCCGATTCGAGCGAGGCTGTGCCGTCGACCATATGGCAGTGGCCCATGGCGACGATGGCCTGGCCGTCGCTGCGGCGCGCGCTAGCCAGCGCAAAGGCTTGTGCGTACAACAGACTGATGCCGGCCAGGTAGGGGTCCGTTGAGACAGGGCCGGTGCTCGCCGCCTCGCCATCTTCGCCATCCTGGCCATCCTCGTCTTCCTCCACTTCAGGGCGCGGCACGTCGCCCGGGCGCAGGAAGGGAATGGCGAGGCACCAGGCCCTTACCGCGCCGGTCTTGTCGTGCAAGGGGATCAGATGGCGCTCCAGGTCGATGCTGCCGTCGGCCAGGCGCAGCACGTGGCCCACCACGCTGGTGCCGTGCGCCTCGAGCAGCGGGCCGGGCGCTTCGAGGCGGCCGGGCGAGTCGTGGTTGCCGGCGATGACGACGATGTCGAGCAAGGGCGAACGCGCGCGCGCCTGCTGCAGGAAGCGATACAGCTGCTTTTGCGCCGCCGCCGACGGATTGGCCGTGTCGAACACGTCGCCGGCGATCAGCAGCGCGTCGATGTCGTGGGCGACGATGGTGTCGAGCAGCCAGTCGAGAAAGCACTGGTGTTCGTAGGTACGCTCGTAATTGTGCAGGGTCTGGCCGAGATGCCAGTCGGAAGTGTGAAGCAGCCGCATGAGTGGATGTGAGTGAAACGCCAGCATCTACTATAGCGTATCTGGTGCTCTCGGGCAGATCTCGGGCAGCGCGCTCAGGCAGCGCTGCGGTAAGTGTTGCGTCCGGCTTCCTTGGCCTGGTACAGCAGCCGGTCGGCCTGCCTGATCAGCGCGTCAGGGTCGATGTCTTCGTCGCGGTAAAAGACCAGGCCAATACTTGCTGAGACGCTCACCGTCACGCCGTCGAGCTCGAACGGAGCTTGCATGGCGGAAACGACCTTGTCGGCCAGGATTGCCGCGTCCTCGCGTCGGCCGAGTTTTTCGGTAATGATGGTAAATTCGTCGCCGCCGATGCGCGCGATCACGTCGCTGGCGCGCAGCGTTTGCAGCAGGCGCGCCGAAAATGCTTTCAGCAGGCCGTCGCCCACGTGGTGGCCATACGTGTCGTTGACCGGCTTGAAGTGGTCGATGTCCATGTACATGAGCGCCATCAGACGCTTGTCGGCGGCGCTGGCGCGCATCGCGCCGGCCAGCTTGTGCAGAAAGCCCGCGCGGTTGGCCAGGCCGGTCAGCTGGTCGACCTGCGCCAGTTTCAGCAGCCGATTTTTCTCGCGCTGCTGGCTGGTGGTATCGTGCCGCATGACGTGAAAGCCGACCACGCTGCGCCCGTCCTCGCCGTACTGGGGAATGTACGTCACTTCCAGTGTGCGCTCCAGGCCGTCCACGCCGTCGTGCTCTTCGAAGGTCAGGGTTTCGCCAGCCAGCGCGCGCCGCACGTAAGGCGCCAGCACGGCGTAGCGTTCCGGCCCCACCGTGGCCAGCACCGACATGCCCAGCACCTCGATGCCGTTGCGCCCGAACTCGCGATCGTAGGCGCGGTTGTGGAAGCGGTAAATTTCGGACGCATCGAGGTAGGCGACCATGGTCGGCAGCGTGTCGGCGATGGTGCGCAGGCGCGCCTCGCTTTCGCGCAGCGCCATTTCGGCCTCGCGCAGGGTGGTGATGTCGTCGATGGTGCCGATAAAGCCGGTGATTCTGCCGTCGATGCGAATGGCGGCAGTCTTGGTCGAGGCCCAGATCATTTTGCCGTCGCGCCGGCGCACGTGCGAGACCTGCACGTACGGCTCTTCATGGTCGCGCTGGTGCTCGAACACAAGGCGCATGTAGGCGGCGCGGTCCACCACCAGGGCGTCGAGCCAGCCCAGGCCGAGCGACTCTTCGCGCGTGAGGCCCGTGATGGTTTCAAAGCGCCGGTTGACGTAGGTGCAGTTGCCGCGCACGTCGGCCCGGATCAGCCCCAGCGGCGAGGCGTTGGTGACGGCGGCCAGGTGCGCTTCGCCGGCGCGCAGGCTTTGCTGCTGCGCGCGTTTTTGCGTCACGTCTTCGGCGATGTAGAGAATGAATTCCATCTTGCCGTGGTCGTCGAACAGCGGCACCGTGAGCGAGCGCAGGTAGCGCGCGCTGCCGTCGGGCGCGGGCAGCGGCCTTTCGGGCAGGTCGAGCACCATGGGGCGCGCCAGCATGGCCTGGTCTTCGGCCGGATTGTAAAAGGCGAAACCGGGCGGGAAGACGGCGCCGTCGCGCGCGCCGAGCACGTCGGCGGCGGCGAAACCGGTGGCCGCTTCGGCCGCCTTGTTCCAGACCATCATCGTCCCCTTGCTCGCTTCGCGCACGCTTTTCACGGCCACCAGCAGCGGCAAGTGGTCGATCAGCGACTGCAGGAAGCTGCGGCTGTTGTGGATCTCGATCTCGCTGCGCTTGCGCGCGCTGATGTCGCGCGAGGTGACGGCCACGCCGGTGTCGAGCGGCACAATCTGATGGTGGATCCAGCGCGGCGCGTCGTCGTCCAGGCGCACTTCGACTTCTTCCTCGACCGGCCTGCCTTCGCGGTAGACCTGGACGTAGCGCGCGAAAAAGCCGGTCTGGCGATAGCGCGGCAGCAGCGCGAATGCCTTTTGTCCGAGCAGCGCGGCGCGCGACTGGCCGAACAACGCGGCGCCGCGCTCGTTGATGTGCTCGATGACGAAGTCTTGCACCTCGCGCGCGCCCGGCGGCCAGGCCGCCAGGATCAGCAAGCCGTCCAGGCTGCCGTCGGAGGCGGCCCGCAGCGTGGCCTGGGCGCGGCGCGCGGCGCGCACGGCGGTGCGCAACTGGGCGCTCTGGCGCATCAGGATGGCGACAATGACGGCAATGAGCAAGCTGGCGCCGAGCGCAATGTGCAGGTACCGGGTGTGATGGCGTTCGAACGCGGCCATGGCCACGCCGGTCTCGATGCCGACCACGGCCGACAGATTGTAGCGCGGCACCGGGCTCTGGCTGTAGATGCGCGGCGTGGCGTCGAGGGCGTCGAGCGGGGCCAGGGGAACGATTTCCTCGGACGAGGCGCCCGGCGCGCGCTGCGGCGCGAACGCCAGGCTGCTGCTGACAAACAGGCGCTCGCCGGTGCGTCCGGCCGACAGCGCTTTCGCTTTACCCCGGGTCGTCAGGATCAGTGCGCCGTTTTCGCCCACGTTCAGGCGGTCGTAGTCATCCACGAACAGATACGGGTCGATCATGATGATGACGGCGCCGGCAAATGCGCCTTCCGGCCCGGCCAGGGCGCGCACCACGCGCAGCTGCCACTTGCCGCTGGCCTGGTCGACGATCGGGGTTGACAGCAGCGTTGGCGCCGAGCCGTTGTTGGCCAGCGCGCTGAAGAACGCTTCGTCGGCCACGCTTCCGGGCGCAAAGCCATTAAGCGTGTCGATGGTCTGGCCGTCGCGATTGATGACGGCCATCGGCAGGTCGAGCCGCACCGGCAGCACCGAGTCGAGCAGGCCGCCGCGCACGGCGAACGTGGCCAGGCTGTACTGGCCGCCGGTTTCCAGGTACTTGAGCCCGAACAGCTGGGTTGCATGGCCGCTCTGGCGCAGGATGTGGCTAACGTGTTCGGCCAGCACGCGCGAGAGCGCCTGGCTGTGGGCGACCGCCTCGCCGTGGCTGGCCTGGCGTTCGAGTGAACTTTGGTACAGCACGCCGACCCACATCGCAACGGTCAGCGCGAGGGCAAAGGCGGGCAGCAGCGCCACCCGGAACAGGCGCCGTGCCGATTTGCGGAGGATGCTCGCCGAGGTAATCAAAGAATCCTAAAGTGAAAGTAGATGACGGTAGATGTTACTTTTGAGCTATTTTGCGCGAAAAATCGCTTTCCCGCTCGCCTGGCGGTAAATATAGGTCCATTCCGGAGCCGCTTCATGATTAAAATGCCCACATGACCGAACTGACACTCACCTTGGCCGGCGCGCGCGCCCTGCATCTGGCCGCGCAGGGCATGCTGGTTCCGCCCCGGCGCAAGGCGGGCAAGGCGGACGTGCTGGACGCAATCCGGCGCATGGGCGTGCTGCAGATCGATACCATCAGCGTAGTGGCGCGCAGTCCCTACCTGGTGCTGTGGAGCCGGCTGGGCGACTACGACATGGAGTGGCTGGACCAGCACCTGGCCGAAGGCTCGCTGTTTGAATACTGGGCCCATGAGGCCTGCTTCGTGCCGATCGAGGATTACGCCCTGCTGCGCCACCGCATGCTGGACCCGGCGGCGATGGGCTGGAAGTATGCCCAGTCCTGGCTGCGCGACAATGGCGCGGCCGTGGCCGGGGTGCTGGCCCACATCCGCGTCAACGGGCCGACCCGTTCGTCGGACTTCGAACGCAGCGACGGCCGGGCCGGCGGATGGTGGGAGTGGAAGCCGGAAAAACGCGCGCTGGAAGTATTGTTTACCTCGGGCGCGCTGATGATCGCGCGGCGCCACAATTTTCAGCGCATCTACGACCTGGCCGAACGGGTGCATCCATCCTGGCACGACGAGCGCCTGCCAAGCATCACCGACGCTCGGCGCGAGCTGGCCCTGAACGCCGTGCGGGCGCTGGGCTTGTGCAAGGCCGGCTGGGTGGCCGACTACTACCGCACCAAAAGGCCGCACGCCGACCTCGATGCGCTGGTCGAGCGCGGCGCGCTGCTGCGCGCCAGCGTGCAGGGCTGGATTGAGCCGGTCTACATCCACGCCAGTTTGCGCGCACTGGCCGAACGGGCCGCCGCCGGCGCCTTGAAGCCGAGCGTGACGACGCTGCTGTCGCCCTTCGACCCCATCGTCTGGGACCGGCGGCGCGCGCTCGAACTGTTCGACTTCGACTACCGGCTCGAATGTTATACGCCGGCCGCCAAGCGGCGCTACGGCTACTTCACGCTGCCCATTTTGCGCCGCGGCGTTCTGGTGGGCCGGGTGGACGCCAAGGCGCACCGGCGCGACGGCGTGTTCGAAGTCAAGTCGCTCGAACTGGAGGCGGGCGTGCGCGTGAGCGAGCGTTTTTGCCGGGACGTGGCGCAGGCGCTGCTGCGCTGCGCGCGCTGGCATGCGTGCCCGCAGGTGCGCGTTACGCGCACGGTGCCGGCGTCGTTGGCCGCGCCGCTGGGCGCCGCGCTGGGTTGCGATCCGGATTGCGATCCGGGTTTCGATCCGGGTCTCGATCCGGGTCTCGATCCGGGTCTCGATCCGGGTCTGGATCCGGGTCTGGATCTACGCTGCACGCCCTGCGATCCATGACGCTGCCCGCCGCGCCGCGCAGCATCGTCGGCCCTGACGGCCAGGTCGCGCTGGGCCGCTTTTGCGGCCTGGCCGAAGGCATCGACTGGCGCGCGCTGGCCCCGCCTTACCGGCGCAGCGCCTGGTGGCGCCGCTTTCACCACAAACGCTGGCACTACGTGGCGCTGGCCTGCGAGGACGTATTTTGCGCAGTCGCCATTGTCGACCTGGGCTGGACCAGTACCGCGTTTGCCTACGTGTTCGAGCGCCGCGCGCGCCAGCTGATCGCCTCGTTCGCGCAGGACGGCCTGCCGGGCCTGTCGGCGCGCTTGGCCGATCACGGCGCTGGCGCCAGCCGCTTTCGCTTTCTGGCCAGCCAGATCGACATCGGGCCCGATGCGCTGACGCTGCGCTGCGCCGGGTTCGAGGTCGACGCACTCTTTCATGGCGGCGCGCCGCACCTGCTGGCCGTGGGCACGGTGGCCGGCGGCTCGGTGCACGCCACCCAAAAGTCGGCCGGCATGGCGCTGACGGGGGAGGCGAGGGTGGGTGGACGGCGCATCGCGCTGGACGGCGGCGTAGCCAGTGTCGACTATTCGAACGGCTTGCTGGCGCGCGAAACCGACTGGCGCTGGGCCTGCGCGCACAGTCGCACGCTGGGCTTCAATTTGCAGGCCGGCTACTTCGGGGCCAATGAAAACGCGCTGTGGCTGGGCGGCGCGCTGATCCCGCTCGGCGCGGCCCGGTTCGCTTTTGACGCTGCCGATCCAATGGCGCCTTGGCGCATCCACACCGACTGCGGCTTGCTCAATTTGCAATTCACGCCCGAAGGGTTGCGTCGGGACGACAAGAACCTATTGATCGCGGCCAGCAAATATGTGCAGCCGATCGGCACTTTCAGCGGCTGGGTAAAAGCCGATGCAAAGGGGCCCGCCATTGCGGTCGAGGCACTGCTCGGGGTGACGGAAGAGCACCGGTCGCGCTGGTAGAAAAGAACGCCCGCTCGGTTAAGGCTTGCGATATATCAAACCGGCTTTGTCGGTCTTCTTTACACTAGCTTCTCCGGGCTGATGAAAAAGTTCATAAAGAACAACCTCAAGCCCGTCCAAAACCAACGACTCCAGCCAGGCCCACTGTGCATCCCCGTACAAGTGGCGCTTGCGCATGGAGCACTTTCTGAGGAGAGAGTATGTTAACGGCGACATATACCCTGGTGGCACTATCGGTCGAACAGGCCAACGTGCGAGTCAGCTTGCAATCCCTGCAAAAGCAACTTGAAACCAATTTTGTTCACCAGAGCGCGCTGACACCAGGCCAGGTCAGCTACGCATGCGATGTCGTCCAGCGTTTGTACGAAAGCTGCCATTGGCGCAAGCTGGACATGTTTCTGATCCCGGCGATCCGCAGCGCTACCGCCGAAGCCGACGAATTGCTGCACAGCCTTGAGGAACTGGGTCGTGCCGCCGCCGACGCCGTGGGCCTGCTGGCCATCAAGCTTGGTTCGACCGCCGTCGACAGCAGTGGCAAGGTGGCCCAGTTTTGCGACGCCATCGAGTCGTTCAGCATGGCCACGCTCAAGCGCCTGGAACTGGAAGAAAAAAAGTTGTTTCCCGTGGCGCGGTCCGTTATTTCCGGTGAAGCCTGGTTCTCGATCGCCAACCAGATGCTGGCGCACGACGCTTATGTGCAGGAGTCGCGCCCCATGCGCGCCGTGACGGCGGCCCAGGAATTGCCGCATGAGCAGGGGCGCCAACAGCGCCTTGCCGCCAATCTCGTGCATTGATCTCGTGCCTTGATCTCGTGCCTTGATCTCGTGCCTTGATCTCGTGCCATGATCTGCCCCTGGATTGGTAGCGCGATTCAATACCACGGGAATCATCGATCGGTCTGACCGGGCGGCAATGCAGGCAATCGCCCGCTTTGGCGGCGGTTCTTGCTATGATGACGGTTTTGAATGGTTGATCACACGTCATGTTCGAATTCCTTTTCAAGCGACCGGGCGACAAGCCCGGAGACAAGCCGGGTGACAACGCCGCCGCACAGCCAACGCAAGCCGAGCAGAACGCGAGCGCCAAACAGGCGGCGAGCGCATCGTCGCGCGAGCTGCAAGCCCAGAAAATGGCCGGGCTGCGCGGAGACGAAGTAGGCACCGCCGAGTTCATTTTGCAGTGCGAATATTCGGAACTGCGCCTGACCGCGGCCGAACAGATTACGTCGCGCCACCAGCTCGAGCGCGTGTACGCCGCCATCCGCAATACCGACCGTCGCGTGGCCAAGCTGATGCAGTCGCGCCTGGACGCGATGCGCCACCACGACGCCGAACTGCAGCGTGGGCAACTGTGCATCGAGCAGGCCGACGCTCTGCTGCGCGAAGAAAAGCTGACCGCCAACCAGGTTGCCGACCTGGACCGCAAATGGTCCGTCGTTGCCGCGCCCGAACTGACGCCGCGTTTTGACGTCTTGCGCGCGCAATTGGCCGCGCGCCTGGAAGCGCAGGTGCAGCTGCAGCGCGCCATGATCGACCGCCTGGGCCAGGTGCGCAAACTGCCGAACAGCGCTCTGCCGGCGAGCGAGATCGCCGAGCGGCTGCACCAGATGGCGCGAGACCAGCAAAGCGCGCTCGCAGCGCCCGAACACGCCTCGCTGCCGCGCAGCCTGACCAATGAATTTGCCACGGAACACGCGCGCGTGGCCGCCATGCTGAGTCATATCGAGCAGGACCAGGCGGCGCTCGCCAAGCGCGACGCGCTGCTGGCCGAGTGGCGCGGCGTGGCGCCCGATACGCTCAACGCCGAGCTCCTGAACAAGGCTTGGCGCCAACTGCCGCCCGCGCCCGAACCGGAAGCTGCGCAATTGCGCCAGCGTTTCGACGAACTGCTGGCCACGATCCCGGTGACGGTGGCCCCGGCCCCGGCGCCGGCCCCGGGGCCGCGCAAGGGTGGCCCGGCGCCGGCCCCCGACCAGCATTTCATGGACGTGCTCGAAGCCATGGAAGCGGCGCTGCAGCATGGTTCGCTGGGCGCGGCGGCCGACTTTGACAAAGGCCTGAAGGACAGCAAGGACGGCAAGGCCATGCGCCTGACGCCGGCCCTGTCCGAGCGGCTGGCGCATGCGCGCGCCGAACTGAAGCGATTGTCGGACTGGGCGCGCTGGGGCGGCAATGTCTCGCGCGAAGAACTGATCAAGGCGGTCGAACAATTGAGCACGCAATCGCTGGCCATGAGCGAACTGGCCAAAAAGGTGGGCAGCATGCGCGACCGCTGGAAAGCGCTCGACACCCTGTCCGGCCCCGCGCCCAAAACCTTGTGGGAGCGCTTTGACGCGGCCTGTTCGGCTGCCTACGCGCCCGCCGCCGCCCACTTCAAGCATTTGGCCGACGAGCGCCACACCAACGCCGCCAAAGCCGAGGCCTTGATCGCGGAAGCGGCGGCCGAAACGGCGCGTCTGGCCAGCGGCGAATCGGTCGACTGGAAGCACATGGCCGTCACGGTGCAGCGCATGCGCCTGGCGTGGAGCCACCTGGGCGCGATCGACCGCAAGGACAAAAAACGGCTCGACCAGGCCTTTGCCGATGCGCTCAACGTGCTGCAAGGCCCGCTCGAAGAACAGCGCAAGGGCGAAGTGGCCGAGCGCGAGGCGATGATCGCCGAAGTGGCAGCCTTGAACCCGAACGAACGGCACGCGCTCGACGCGCTCAAGGCGCTGCAGGAGCGCTGGCAGGAGCATGCGCGCGCGCTGCCGCTCGAACGCAAGACCGAGCAGGCGCTGTGGCAGCGTTTTCGCGCCGCCTGCGACGCCGCTTTTGCCAAACGCAAGGAAACCGCGCACGCGGCCGACGCCGAACGGCGCGGCCACCAGGAAGCCAAGGAGGCCATCAGCGCCGGCCTGGAACAGGCGGCCGCGGCCACCGACACCGACGCTGCGAGCGCCGGCAAGCTGCTGCGCGAAGCGGCGGCGCAGTGGCACGCGATCGGCCCGGTCCCGCGCGCCAATGAAGCCAAGGTCGACAAGCGCTATCACGCGGCGGTGGCGGCGTTGCAGCACCATGTCGACGTCGCCCGGCGCAATGCCGGCAAGGCGCAGGCCACGGCGCTGCGCGACAAGCTGCGCCTGTGCCAGGAGCTCGAGTCGACGCTGGCGGACGGCGCCGCCGATCCGGCATCGGTCGACTGGGCGGCGCGCTGGGCCGCGCTGCCTGCAGTGGGGGCCGAGTACGAGCGCGCGCTCAAGGGACGGCTCGACGCGGCCCTGAGTGCGCCGCGCGCGGCGTACGCCGCCACGCTCGAGCAAAACCGCGCCCGGTTGCTGCACGAAGTGCTGCGCCTTGAAATTGCGGCCGGCATCGACAGCGGCAGCGAGTTCGCGCGCGAGCGCCTCAAGCTGCAGGTCGAGACGCTGCAATCGTCGCTCAAGTCGGGCCACAAGCCGGCCAGCGCGACCACCCAGTTCCAGCAACTGTGCGTTCTGCCGGCGCTGGCCGACGAACGCACCGCCGCGCGCATCGAGCACCTGTTCGCCCGTATCGCGAAAGACGGCAAGTGAGCACCGTGCGCGTCCAGGCGCAAGACTTCGACCTTTCCGCCGAAGTGGCCGCCCTGCGCAGCGGCGACGCGGGCGTTGGCGCCATCGTCAGTTTTGTCGGCACCGTGCGCGACATGAACGACGGCGCCGGCGTGGCCGAAATGGAGCTCGAACACTATGCCGGCATGACCGAGCAGTCGATTGAAAAAATCATCGACCAGGCCAGGGCGCGCTGGCCGCTGTTGGGCGCGCGCGTGATCCACCGCGTCGGCCCTTTAAAGCCGATGGAGCAGATCGTGCTGGTGGCGTGCAGCGCGGCGCATCGGGGCGAAGCATTTGCGGCCTGCGAATTTATCATCGACTACCTCAAGACCGAGGCCCCATTCTGGAAAAAGGAACAAACGAGCGAGGGCGCGCGCTGGGTGGACGCGCGCGCGACCGACGACGCCGCACTGGAAAAATGGGCGGCGCGCTAAGTTTCGCCGCCGTCGGCCTGGGCGCCGCCATCGGCGCCTGGCTGCGCTGGGCGCTGGCCCTGTGGCTGGCGGGTGCGCACGACAAGGTGCAGGCCGGGACGCTGGCGGCCAACCTGGCCGGCGGCTACCTGATCGGCATCGCACTGGGTTTTTTTGCCGGCTACCCGCACCTGTCGCCGGAATGGCGCCTGTTTGCCGTCACCGGCTTTCTGGGCGGGCTGACGACGTTCTCCACCTTTTCCGGCGAAGCGATGACGCTGCTGCAGCGCGGCGACTACGCCTGGGCGCTGGCGCACAGCGCGCTGCACCTGATCGGATCGATTTTTTGTTGTATCGCCGGGTATGCCACCTGGCGCGCATTGTCAGCGTAAGTCCCAACCACCCAGGAGAACTGCATGTCCACTCACATATCCCCACGTCCTACCGCGGCATTCGTCGGCGCTTCGTGGCTCGCGCTGCTGGTCGGTACCACGACCTACATGATCGGCCTGTGGAACGCCCAGATGCTGCTCAACGAGAAGGGCTACTACTTCACGCTGCTGATGTACGGCCTGTTCGCGTCGGTGTCGCTGCAAAAGTCGGTGCGCGACCGGCTCGAAGGCGTGAACGTCACGAACATTTATTTCGGGCTGTGCTGGATCTCGCTGATGCTGGCGGTCCTGCTGTTGACGGTGGGCTTGTGGAACGCCACGCTGGCCGCGAGCGAAAAAGGGTTTTATGCGATGTCGTTCCTGCTTAGCCTGTTCGCATCGGTGGCCGTACAAAAGAACGTGCGCGACAACGCCCAGGCCGACCTCACGTCGCCACCGGCCGCTTACAGCAAGGAATAGGGCGCGCATAGCGGGAACTCGCCTCCCGCGTGGAAAGCCGGCCTGCGCCGCCACGTTCCGTTCTGGCACACGGCGCAGCTTACACATCGGGCAAGCGCGGGCAAGCGCGGGCAAGCGCGGGCAAGCGCGGGCAAGCGCGGGCAAGCGCGGGCAAGCGCGGGCAAGCGCTTTGTTCAGCGCTTCATCGGCGCTCTGCCCATTTTCCAGGCGACGCACAGACATACTGTCGCAAGGGCTGCACAAGCCATGCCGGTAACAACGAAATTGAAGAGGCCATGCTCCACGCTGACGGCACTGCGAAGCAGCACGCCAGTCGTACCGCCGGCCGCAGCGGCAGCGCCCACAGCGGCGAGCGACAGAAAGCGCTGCCTCGTGCTCAAGTGCGCTCGATGCACACCATCGGGTGCGGTTCGTCTACACCATGCAACAATATAGCTTGCGATAACGATCAATCCCAGCAGGTTGCTCACCTGCTGCAACACCTTGAAAAGCGCAATGTCATGCCCGCCCACGGTAATAAAGGAGCGGAACAGGCTGAAGCGATGGACGATCGGGGTATCGGCGTGCGTAAACGCGTCCCAGAAAATATGCGACGCGGCGCCGATTATCAGCGATATCAGCACGATCCGGACAGCGCGCGCACTGTACCATGGCGTTGGCACTTGCTGCTCCATGCGCGAACTCAACGCTTGCGGAAGCCATGCCAGCAGGGGCTCCCTCATAAGCGCGTAATAGATTGCCAGGACAGCAGCGCCCGCAGGGACGCAATAGATGAGGATGCCAGGCACACTATGGCTGAACTTGCCAGTGACGCCCAGTGAGCAAAAATAGACAAAATCGGGCGCCATGCTGCCGATGACCAATCCCGGCAAGGAGGTCAGGCGCCCGGCGTGGCGATGCAGCGGGATCACGAGCGCCGGGTGGCACAATGTAAACGGCATCCGTCTCTTTCGTTTAGCACAAGTAAATTGGCGCACCCCCGGCCAAGAGCGCGCGCCACTGCAGCGTCAACGCACCGTCATCGCCTTCTTGATGGCCACGCAGCGCACTTCATGCTCATGCGTGTCCTTCAGCGCGCGCATGATCCCGGCCGACAGGTTTTTGTTCTGCGCGATGACCTTGTCCAGCCGCGCCACGTTGGCTGCGGTGCAGTTGGCCGGGATCATCGAGCCGCCGTAGGAACGCATGAAGACCGGATCGGCCGCCTTGTCGATCGCCGGCAGTTTGGCCAGGCGCTGTTCGGCGCTCGCTTCGGCCAGCGCCGCCTGCTCGACCGGGTACATGCTGCCCATCGCCGCGCGCAGGCGCGGGAATGGCGTGCTGGTCTTCACGTCCTCGATCTTGGCCAGCCATTCGGCCTTGACGGCAGCGTCGGGCCGCATCACGCTCGCCCGCAGCGCGGCCGTTTGCCCGCTGTCGGACTTGTCGCGCGCAAGTTCGGCCGGGATCAGCGCGGCGCTGTTCGGATAGTCGTAACGGTTCAGCGTCGTGATCAGGCTCCAGCGCAGGTCCTGGTTCAGCGGCATGCCTTGGATGACGGTTTCGCCCGACAGGATCGAGGCCAGCTTGTCCAGGCCCGCCTTGTCGGTGGCGACATCCTGGTACAGGCGGAACCAGCGGCGCGCAAAATCGAGGTTGCCGCTGTTTTCTTCGATGCCCTTCCATGCAATCTGCTGCAATTGGGTCATGGTCTTGGCCGCGTAGGCGGCCGGCGCGGGCATCGCTTTCAGGTAGTAGGCGCCGTTCGAGATGCGTCCGATCGCTTCGCCCAGCAAGGTGTAGTCCTTCTCGGCGCCGACGTTGTCCATCGCCGTCTGCATGAAGTCATTGAGCGGATACTTGGCGGCCCGCACGCCGTCCCACAGGCTTTGCCACAGCATGGTGCGCAGCAGCGTGTCGTCCACCTTGCCCAGCACCTTGCCGGCGGTGGCAAACGAGGCAGCGTCCAGCTCGACCATCGCAAAACCCCAGTCTTCGTAGTTCGGATACACCAGGTCAGGGCAGGCGCCGCCGATTAGTGCCTTGATCGGCGTGCTGGCGCCCTTGTAGGTCACCGGGACTTTCTTGTCGAGGACCAGTTTGCCGTTTTTCATGGCGAACGTGGCCACCTGCACGCGCTGCTCGCGCAGGGTAGCAGGCTTGCCGGCGCCGGCCGGCAACTGGCGCAGATTGAAGCTGGCGATCTTGCCGCCGCTGCACGTGAAGTCGGCCGCGATCGTGTTCACCCCTTCGGTGTAAAGCCATTGCTGCTTCCATGGCCCCAGGTCGCGCCCGGCCGCCTTGCCCAGTTCACCGATAAAGTCGTCCAGCTTCGCGTTTTTGAACTGGTACTTGACCAGGTAGTTGTGCACGCCCTTGCGGAACGCTTCCTCGCCCAGCAAATGGCGCAGCTGCTTGAGCGTGGAGGCGCCTTTCGAATAGGTGATCGCATCGATATTGTCGAACGCGTTGGCCGTGGACGGCACCGCCACTTCGATCGGATGGCTGGACGGCCCGGTATCTTGCACGTACGCGCTTTGCTTGTCGCTGATATAGAACGACTGCCAGGCGTTCTTGAATTCGGTCGACTCGCCCAGCGCCAGCGTGGCCATGAAGGACGCGAAGCTTTCGTTCAGCCACAGGCCGTTCCACCAGTCCATGGTAACCAGGTCGCCGAACCACTGGTGCGCCATTTCATGCAGGATCACTTCGGCCAGTTTCTCGCGCTCGCCGCTGGTCATCGCGCTCTTGTAGACGAAGCCGCGTTCGGCAAAGGTGATGGCGCCCGCGTTTTCCATCGCGCCATACAAAAAGTCGGGCACGAGGATGGTGTCGTATTTTTCAAAGGCGTACGGCACGCCGAAGTAGCCGTCAAAGTAAGCCAGGCCCGCCTTGGTGTACTTGAACCAGACGTCGGCCGGTATCTGCCCGGCCAGCGACTGGCGCGCGAACAGGCGCATCGGGTATGTGCCGCTGTTGTCTTCCCAGACCTTGTAGGGTCCGGCGTGCAGCGAGAAGTTATACGAGCTCAGTTTTTTGGTGGCCGGGAAGGTCCACCGGCGCGTGGCGCCCTGGTCGTCGATTTTGGTTTCGCGCTTGGTCGAGATGACGGTCCAGTCGGCGGGCGCGGTTACCGTCAGCGCGTAAGTTGCTTTCAGGTTGGGCTGGTCGAATAGCGCGAACATCTGGTTGGCGGCCGCCGGTTCAAAATGCGAGTAGGTATAGACCTTGCCGTCGAGCGGGTCTTGCATGCGGTGCAAGCCTTCGCCATTGGTGCTGTGCGATCGGGTGTAGGTGACGGAGACGGTGTTGCGCCCGGCGACCAGGTCCTTGGCGGCGACGGTGATGAACCAGTTGTTGTACTGTGGCGTGACGGCCTTGCCGTTAACGGTCAGCGCGCTGATCGTGCCCTTGTTCAGGTCTATCGTCAGCGGCGCCGACGCGTCCTTCAAGTCGAACGCGATGGTGCTGGTGCCGCCGAAGGTTTCCTTGCCGGTCAGCTCAAAGGCCAGCGTGTAGGCCACGTTCGACACGCGCGCGGAGCGCTTCATTGCTTCTTCGCGCGTGAGGTAGGCGTTTTCGGCGCGCGGGGCGGCGGCGGCGGCAATTTTGGCAGCCGGGGCGGCAGCCGCCGGCGCAACTGCGGCGAGCGCAAACAGTGAGCCAACGATGGCGGCGAGGGTCAATACGCGTGGAACGGGACGGCTCATGGAGGCTCCTTGATGTGGAATCGCGCAACGATATCACCATTGCTTTTCATTGTGGAAAATTTTCTGGCGACTTGAAATGTGTCCATACGTCCCAATCTCGTTTTCAACATATACATACCTTTTCAGGGAGCTAGACCATGCGTCAAGACAAGATGACCACCAAGCTGCAGGAAGCGCTTTCCGATTCGCAGAGTCTGGCGGTAGGAAACGACAATCAATACATCGAGCCCGTGCACTTGCTCACCGCCTTGCTGAACCAGGATGACGGCGGCGCCCGCTCGTTGCTGCAGCGCTCCGGCGTGAACGTGGGCGGCTTGAGCACCGCGCTCAAGAGTTCGCTTGAGCGTTTGCCGAAAGTGTCGGGCAACGGCGGCGAAACGCAGATCAGCCGGGAGCTGCTGGGCATGCTCAACCTTGCCGACAAGGAAGCGCAAAAACGGGGCGACCAGTTCATCTCCAGCGAAATGATCCTGCTCGCGCTCACCGACGACAAGTCCGACGCGGGCAAGCTGGCGCGCGAACAGGGCTTGGCGCGCAAGTCGCTGGAAGCTGCCATCGACGCGGTGCGCGGCGGGGCCGGCGTGCAGTCGGCCGACGCCGAAGGCCAGCGCGAGTCGCTCAAAAAATACACGCTCGACCTGACCGAGCGCGCGCGCCAGGGCAAGCTCGATCCCGTGATCGGGCGCGACGATGAAATCCGGCGCGCGATCCAGGTGCTGCAGCGGCGCACCAAGAACAACCCGGTGCTGATCGGCGAGCCGGGCGTGGGCAAGACCGCCATCGTCGAGGGGCTGGCGCAGCGCATCGTCAACGGTGAAGTGCCCGAGTCGCTCAAGGGCAAGCGCGTGCTCTCGCTCGACATGGCCGCGCTGGTGGCGGGCGCCAAGTACCGCGGTGAATTCGAAGAGCGCCTCAAATCCGTGCTCAAGGAGCTGGCGCAGGACGAGGGCCAGACCATCGTCTTCATCGACGAGATGCACACCATGGTCGGCGCGGGCAAGGCCGATGGCGCCATGGATGCGGGCAATATGCTCAAGCCGGCCCTGGCGCGCGGCGAACTGCACTGCGTCGGCGCGACCACGCTCGACGAATACCGCAAATACATCGAGAAGGATGCCGCGCTCGAGCGCCGCTTCCAGAAGATCATTGTCGACGAGCCGAGCGTGGAGGCGACCATTGCCATCCTGCGCGGGCTGCAGGACAAGTACGAGCTGCATCACAAGGTCGAAATCACGGACGCGGCCATCATCGCCGCAGCCGAACTGTCGCACCGCTACATCACGGACCGCTTCCTGCCGGACAAGGCGATCGACCTGATCGACGAGGCGGCCTCGAAGATCAAGATCGAGATCGACTCCAAGCCCGAAGTAATGGACAAGCTGGAACGGCGCATCATCCAGCTGAAAATCGAAAAGGAAGCCGTCAAGAAGGAAAAAGATGAAGCGTCGCGCCGGCGCTTGGACCTGATCGACGAGGAGATCGCGCGCCTGGAACGCGAGTACAACGACTTTGAAGAAATCCTCAAGGCCGAAAAGGCGATGGTGCAGGGGACCACGCACATCAAGGAAGAAATCGAGCGCATCCGCCACCAGATGGACGAGGCCACGCGCAGCAGCAACTGGCAAAAGGTGTCGGAGCTCCAGTACGGCAAGCTGCCCGAACTCGAGGCGCAGTTGAAGCACGCCGAAGACGACACGGCGCGCCAGGCGGCCGACGCCGGAGCCAAGCCCAAGCTGCTGCGCACCCAGGTGGGCGCCGAGGAGATCGCCGAAGTCGTCTCGCGCGCGACCGGCATTCCCGTCTCGCGCATGATGCAGGGCGAGCGCGACAAGCTGCTGCACATCGAGGAAAAGCTGCATGAACGCGTGGTCGGCCAGGACGAGGCGATCGAAGCGGTGGCCGACGCCATCCGCCGTTCGCGCGCGGGTCTGGCCGACCCTAACCGGCCGTACGGCTCGTTCATGTTCCTCGGGCCCACGGGCGTGGGCAAGACCGAGTTGTGCAAGGCGCTGGCCGGCTTCCTGTTCGACACCGAGGAATCGATGATCCGGATCGACATGAGCGAATTCATGGAAAAGCATTCGGTGGCGCGGCTGATCGGCGCGCCGCCCGGGTACGTCGGCTACGACGAAGGCGGCTACCTGACCGAGGCGGTGCGGCGCAAGCCCTACAGCGTGATTTTGCTCGATGAAGTCGAAAAGGCGCACGCGGACGTATTCAACGTGCTGCTGCAGGTGCTCGACGACGGGCGCATGACGGATGGCCAGGGGCGCACCGTGGACTTCAAGAACACGGTGATCGTGATGACGTCCAATCTGGGCTCGCACCGGATCCAGGCGATGGAAAGCGACGATCCGGGCGTGGTCAAGCTGGCCGTGATGGCCGAGGTGCGCGCCCATTTCCGGCCCGAGTTCATCAACCGCATCGACGAGATTGTGGTGTTCCATGCGCTCGACGAGAAGAACATCGGCGCCATTGCCAAGATCCAGTTGAAGCACCTGGAACAGCGCCTGGCCAAGATGGAAATGACGCTCGCCGTGTCGCAGGAAGCGCTGCAAAAAATCGCCGAGGCGGGTTACGATCCGGTGTATGGCGCGCGTCCGCTCAAGCGCGCGATCCAGCAGCAGATTGAAAATCCGCTGTCCAAACTGATTCTGTCGGGCCGCTTCGGGCCGAAGGATACGATTTCCGTCGGCGTCGGTCCTAGCGGACTGGTGTTTGGCGAGGCGGGCGCCGTCGATCTCGACAAGGCGTGACGCAAGGTGCGGCGCGGCGCGGCGTTCAGGCGCCGCTGCGGGTCCGCGCGCCCGCAGTCTTTTCCAGTAAAGCTTCCATCTGCTGCTTGAGTTCGCCTTGCGCTTCCGAGCACCAGGCGCGCTCAAGGACGTCTTCAGCTTGCGCGTGCCAGTGGACACTGCGCCAGCGCGCCAAGGTGTCGACCGCGTTGCTCTTGTTCGCCCGGTCGTCGCCGCTGAGCGCCGCGCGCAGGATGGGCCAGCCTTTGCCGGAAAATTTGCGCAGGCCGATCGCCAGCCAGTTGATGGCCGAGCGCGTTTCGGCGTCGTGCGGACCCTGCTCGGCCGCCAGGTCGAGCTGCTCCAGGGCCAGCGCTACATAGCGCTCGACCCGGGCCGGGTCGGTCGTGCTGGTCAGGCCGAACCACTGGCTGCGTTCGCGCCGTTGCTGCTTGGCGAAGTGAAAATCCCACGGATCGACACGGAAGTCGGGCGCCAGCTGCGCGGCCAGTTCAAACTGGTCGTCGGTGCCCGAGCGCAGCTTGTCGCGCACCAGCGCCGGCCAATCGTCCATGGCCAGCACTTGCCCGGCCAGGTGCCTGACGTGGCGCAGCTGCGCGTCGTCCCAGCCATCGCTGTCCATGGCGGCGATGGCGCGCACCGTCGCCGCCACCTGTAACTGTTGCGGCCGCTGGCGCTGCACGCAGTGCAGGTAGGCCAGGGTGGCCGCGGCGCCGTCGGCGTAATCGGCCATGGTCTTGTCCGGTCCCTCACGCCCCTCGCACAGGATTTGAAGGATCTCGCCCGCGCCAAGCAGCAGCCGCTCGTCGGGGGCCGGCGCCTTTAGTGCTTCCAGCAAGTTCCCGCCGGTGGCGCACAGGTAAGCCAGGCTGGCGCTCATGCGCGTATTCTTGTAGCCGTCGCGCAGCAGCCATTGCTGGATTTCGGGACACTGCGTGCCGGCCAGCTTGCGCACCACGTGAATGCGGCCCCAGCCGCGCACACGCCGGGCCAGGTTCCACATGGCTGTTTGCGATTGCTCGGGGCCGAGCAGCTGGCACAGGGCAATTGCACACAGCTGGGTGAACGCTTCGTGCAGGCCGAGTGTCATCAGCAGGTCGGCGTCGCTGGCGTTGCCGTAGCGGCCCAGCACGGCAATGGCGATCTTGACAGGCATCGCGTCGGGCGCCTTGCGCGCCAGCCAGCGCGCCAGCAGCGCCATGCGCGCGGGGTCGGCGCCGGTTTTGTCCAGCCGTGTAAGCACGTCGCCGGCGAGCATTTCGTCTGGGGCGGACAACAAGGCCTGGTACAGCGTGTCCAAGTGAGGCGCGGCATGGTGGCCGGCGGCGCGGTGCAAGGCCGTATTCACCGCGTGTGCTTGGGCACGTGCCGGCGCGCTTCGGTGGTCGTTGGCGCTGTAGTCGGTGGCGCCGTCCCACGCCGTGGCGCCGGGCGCTCGTTCGCCGAACAGGGGAAAACTGGGGTTGCGCAGACTGCCGTCGCTTTGCGTTTCGCTGGTGCAAATGCGGTCATGCACCGCCATGCGGCCTGCGCTCCACGGAACGGGCAGGGCGTCCGGCGCCAGCTGCAAGCGCGGCGCAGGCATGAACAGGGAACGCAGCCAGTTCACCATGCGCGCTGGCTTGCGCCGCCCCTCTTTCCGGTCCGATTGCCGACCATCTCTTCCTTGAGCCGTTTCCACGCGCGCGGCAGCGGCAAGGCCGCATGAGCAATCAGAATGTACACCACGGACTCCCTGTAAAGATAGGTGCTCACTATACGGGATAAGTGCTTGAAGGAAATATCTCATTTGCAAAGACGGCCGTGCTCGTGCAAGCCTTGTTCATTGGGCTTAAAATTGGCGCCAGCCTGACAATCATTCATCCATGCCATCTGCCGCGAGCCACCCATGACCTTTGCCACCACCGATCTGTGCGACGACCATCCCCAACTGCTTGAAGATGGCCGCCTGTCGGTCTTGCCCCCGCTGTTCCGGCACCTGGGGCGGCACGCCAAGTTCTACGGGCGCGTGAGCACCCTCAAGGTGTTTGAAGACAACGCGCTGGTGCGTTCCACGCTGGAAGGGCCTGGCAACGGCAACGTGCTCGTCATTGATGGCGGCGCCAGCCTGCGGCGCGCGCTGGTGGGCGGTCAACTGGCGCTGCTGGCCCAGGACAATGGCTGGGCCGGCATCGTGGTCGACGGTTGCGTGCGCGACAGCGATGAAATCAATGCCTGCGATATCGGCGTACGCGCGCTGGGCGTGCATCCGCAAAAAAGCGCGAAAAAGGGTGCGGGCGAGCGCAACATTCGCGTGCTCATCAGCGGCGTGCCGGTCAGTCCCGGCGACTGGATCTATGCCGACGCCGACGGGGTGCTGGTGGCGCAGCAAAAGCTGGCGTAACGGTGACTGCGGCCAATTTGTGCGCGCGGCGCGGACCGATCCGGCACGCGCGTGGCTGACTGAGCTTTTCATCAGGCGAAAGTCTCATTTCACATTGTGAAAACTGGCTGGCGCGCTGGGTGCTCACGCTTTTCCATTTAAAGAAATTTTGTTTCGCATCGCGAAATGTTGGCGGCAAGCGTCTGATTTTTATGTGTTTTTAATTGGTTATGTGTCTTATATAAGAGTATTGTTGCGCTGCGCAATTGGGCCTATCATTTGGATAAGGGATACCACTGCTCATTTAGCTACTCAATCAGGAGAACACCATGGCAACGCGCGAACAGCAAGCAGCACTATTGCAAGAGGACTGGGACAGCAATCCCCGCTGGACCGGCATCGTGCGCAATTACACCGCCGCCGACGTCGTGCGCCTGCGCGGTTCGCTCCCCATCGAGCACACGCTGGCCCGGCGCGGTGCGCTCAAGCTGTGGGACTTGCTGAGCCGCGACCACTACGTCAACGCGCTGGGCGCCATGTCCGGCAACCAGGCCATGCAGCAGGTCAAGGCGGGGCTCAAGGCCGTGTATTTGTCTGGCTGGCAAGTGGCCGGCGACGCCAATGCGGCTGGCGAAATGTACCCCGACCAATCCTTGTATCCGGCCAATTCAGTCCCGCAGGTGGTAAAACGCATCAACAACACCTTCCAGCGCGCCGACCAGATTCAGTGGTCCGAAGGAAAAGATGACATTGATTATTTTGTTCCCATCGTGGCCGATGCGGAAGCCGGTTTCGGCGGCGTGCTCAATGCCTACGAACTGATGAAGTCCATGATCGATGCGGGTGCGGCCGGGGTGCACTTCGAGGATCAGCTGGCATCGGTCAAGAAATGCGGCCACATGGGCGGCAAGGTACTGGTGCCCACGCGCGAAGCCGTTGAAAAACTGACGGCAGCGCGCCTGGCGGCCGATGTGATGGGCGTGTCCACGCTGGTCATCGCGCGCACCGATGCCGATGCGGCCGACTTGCTCACCTCCGACATCGATGCCAATGACCGCGCGTTCTGTACGGGCGAGCGGACGGTCGAGGGTTTCTACAAGGTGCGCCCCGGAATCGAGCAAGCCATCGCGCGCGCGCTGGCGTATGCCCCTTTCGCCGACCTGGTCTGGTGCGAAACGGGCAAGCCCGACCTGGCTTACGCCAAGCAGTTCGCCCAGGCCGTGCATGCCAGGTTCCCCGGCAAAATGCTGGCCTACAACTGCTCGCCATCCTTTAACTGGAAGAAAAACCTGGACGACGCCACGATCGCCAAATTCCAGAAGGAACTGGGCGCCATGGGATACAAGTTCCAGTTCATCACGCTGGCCGGCTTCCACGCGCTCAATTATGGCATGTTCAACCTGGCGCACGGCTATGCGCGGCGCGGCATGCCGGCCTTTGTCGAGTTGCAGGAGGCCGAATTTGCCGCAGCCCAGCGCGGCTTCACTGCCGTCAAGCACCAGCGCGAAGTGGGCACTGGCTATTTCGACACTGTCACCCAGACCATCCAGCAACACCAAAGTTCGACCACGGCCCTGCACGGCTCGACCGAAGACGCCCAATTCTTCGACGAAAAGAAGGTCGCCTGACCCGTTAGCGCACGCCGGGCTGGATTGGCGCGCCGCCGCAGCACGGAAATTGTGCTGCGGCTTTTTTTCGTGGCGGCGCGGATTAGTGGATAATGGTGCAATACGTTGTTAACACCTTTTTCATTGGAATTATCTTATGTTGAGCTACCGCCACGCCTTTCACGCGGGTAATCACGCCGACGTCTTGAAGCATTTCGTGCAGATCCAGTTGCATGAATACATGAATCAGAAAGACACTGCTTACACCTATATCGACACCCACTCGGGCGCCGGCGTGTACGCGCTCGATGGCGGCTATGCCTCGAAAAACGCGGAGTACGAGACCGGCATCGGCCCCTTGTGGGAACGCACCGACTTGCCGAAAGGCTTGAAGGAATACGTGGACCTCGTCAAGGGACTCAATCCCAGCGGCAAGATGCGCTATTACCCAGGCTCCCCTTACTGCGCCGACAAGGCCATGCGCGAGCATGACCGGCTGCGCCTGTTCGAACTGCACCCCGCCGACGCCAAGATCCTGGCTGACAATTTCCGCAAGGTTGAATTGCACCAGGCGGAAAACGGTATTCGTCCGATCACCCGCGGCAAGCGTGTGCTGGTCGAGCGGGGCGATGGTTTTCATGCTCTCAAGACCTTGCTGCCGCCGCCCTCGCGGCGCGCCCTGGTGCTGATCGACCCGCCGTACGAGGACAAGCAGGATTACCGCAAAGTGCGCGACGCGATCGACGATGCGCTGGTGCGTTTTCCGTCTGGAATTTATGCAATCTGGTATCCGGTACTGCAGCGCATGGAGTCGCGCGGGTTTGCCGACAAGCTCAAGCGCTTGCCGGCCAAGGAATGGCTCAACGTCACGCTGACCGTCACCACGCCGGGCCCGGACGGCTTCGGCTTGCACACCAGCGGCATGTTTATTTTCAATCCGCCATTTACGCTCGAGCCCATGCTGCGCCAGGTAATGCCTTACCTGGTCCAGGTGCTGGGCAAGGATGCGGGCGCTACCTTCGTCATTGAAAAGGGTGCCCAGGTGACGGGCTCGACCACGTCGCGCAGCGCCAGCGGCGCCCCTCGCGTGCCGGTTGGCAATGCTCGCCGCGGCAGCCCGACGGCCGGCACGGGCAGCTTGCGCCTGCCCGGGCAAGCACCGGCTGGCACGCCGGGTGCGGCCGGGGCGGACGCAGTCCGGCCGCGCGCTGCGGCGCCGGCCCGGGCCGGGCGCCCGAACGGTCCGCGCCCCACGGGTTCGGGGAAAACCGGTCCGGGAAAAACCGGACCGCGTCGACCTTGAACCATGGTCCGTAGTATAGTTATAAATATTGCATTAAAATGCGCCGCCCCTGGCGCTGCATTAGCTTACGGATATTTTCATGCTCAGTGAAGCAGTCAGCGACGTCGTGCTGCCGACGGATGATTTTTTTCTTGCTCGGCAACCAATTCTGGGGCGCAACCAGCGCCTGGTGGCGTTCGAATTGCTGTTTCGAAGCGCCGACGCGCCCGAGGCCAACGTCGTCGATCACGCGGCGGCCACGGCCGCCGTCATTTCGCATGCCTCGCAATTGGGCATGCAGCGCGTGGTGGGCGAACGCCTGGCTTTCGTGAACGTCGATGAAATCGTGTTGATGAGCGACTTCGTGCGCTTCCTGCCGCACGACAAAGTCATCCTTGAAATCCTGGAAACCGTGCGCGCCACGCCCGAAGTGATCGCCCGCGTGACCGAGCTGCGTGCGTTCGGCTTCAAGTTCGCGCTCGACGACGTGATTGCCGAATCGGACGACACCAGCAAGCTGATCGGCCTGGTCGACGTGGTCAAGATCGACGTTCAGGCGGTGCCGGCGGCCAACCTCGCGGCGCTCGTCAAGACCTTCACCTTGCCTGGCAAAAAGCTGCTGGCCGAAAAAGTCGAAACGGTCGAAGAATACGAAATGTGCATGGCGCTGGGATTCGAATATTTCCAGGGCTATTATTTTGCCCGTCCAGCCATTCTGAGCGGCAAGAAGATCGCGCCCTCCGAGCTGGTCATCCTCAATTTGCTGCAGCTGATCAATTCCGATGCCGACGATGGCGACCTTGAAATGTCGATCAAGCGCGATCCTCTCATCAGCCTTAATTTGCTGCGGCTGGTCAACACGCCGGCTGCGGGTGCGCGCCGGCACATCAATTCGCTGGCCGAAGCGCTGCTGGTGTTGGGGCGCGACCAGCTGCAGCGCTGGCTGCAAATTTTGCTCTACGCCACGCCGGGTACCGCAGTCGAACTCACTTCGCCACTACTGCAAATGGCCACCACGCGCGGCAAGCTGATGGAGTTGATGGCGCGCAAGCTGCCGGCCGAGCAGCGCGCCGGGGCCGCCGCTGCGTTTACGGTGGGCATCATGTCGCTGATGGATGCGCTGTTTTCCATGTCGATGGCCGACGTGCTCGACACGGTGGCCGTCGCGCCCGAGGTGCGCACCGCGCTGCTCGAGCGCGAAGGCGTGCTGGGCGAGATGCTCAAGATCGTGGAGTTGCTTGAAAATCCGAAGCGCGGCTCGCAGCTGAGTAAGTCGCTCAAGGCGCTCGGCGTGACGGTCAAGGAAGTACGCGAGATTGAACTTGAGGCGTTTAGCTGGGTCAATGAATTGGTGGCGTAAACAGGCCGGACCTGGGCCTTACGCCATCCAGAAAAACACCGCCGTCATGCGTTTGTCGGCATCGTCAAAGCCGAAATAGCCGCTCGCCGAATGCACCAGGTTGCCCCGGTACAGCAAGATCCGATTGAACCGGTTGTCGATCCGCAGCTCTTCCTGCCACGCCTCGGGCGGCAAGCCCTTGACGCCCAGCGCTTCGCGCAGATTGGCGTGCGGCGGGCTGCACGTGTTGCCGCTCAGCGTGCCGTTCGGGTAGCGCAAGCGATAGAACGAGGTACCGCAGCTCGGGTCCGGGTCGGGCGTGAGGTAGATCACGCAGGCGTAGCGGCACAGCTTGCGCGAGTCGGTATGCGGGCGCGGGCCGGAGTCGGCCATGCCCACCAGTTGCACATGGTTATGGTTTAGCGTGCTGCCCTCGGGCGTGGCTTCTTGCCACAGCCGCTTGGCGCCAGTCACTTGCTTGACCCACGTTTCCACGTATGCAATTTGATCGGGCGTGAGCGCATCCGGGCAGCGCTTGCCTGGCCACGGCTCGGGCCGGTAGGGCGCGCCGAGCTGCCAGTCGGTCCGGGCGTAGCAGCGTTGCGAAACCTCGACCGCGTCAGGCAGGAAATCGTCGGCGACCCAATAGTCGCGCCCGAGTTGCGGCTTCACGTACGTAAGGGTTGGCAATTTAACCGGGGCAGGGGAGTTGGGTCGAAGCATGCCGCTTTCCTGTAAAAGAAACGTGAATGGCTGAACGAGCCGAAGGATAGCACGCCCCAACTTGCCCCATCTTGCTAGCGCAACACCTCACCCGGGGTCAGTTCCCCCATTGCGACACGAGCTCATCAGCCCGCAGATGAGCTCGTGTCGCAATGGGGGAACTGACCCCGTGGTGGATTTTACTGGGCGAGCAGCAGGAAGACGGTGGGTTTTTTGTGGAAGTCGGGTGCGTTGCCGCTGGCGAGCAAGGCTTTCCATTTGGCACCGCTCAGCGTGCGGATCGCTTCCGTCGGCAAGCTCAAATCGGTTGCCACGCAGATCAGCGTGCTTTGCTGGCAGCCAAGCACCAGCGCGTCGAGCATGGCGGCGTTGCGGTAGGGCGTTTCAATCAGCAACTGGGTCTGTTTTTCGCTCCGCGAACGGTTTTCCAGTTCCTTGATGCGCTTGATGCGCAGGGCGGCGTCGGTCGGCAAATATCCATTGAAGGCGAAGCTTTGCCCGTTCAGCCCGCTCGCCATGACGGCCAGCAGCAGCGACGAGGGCCCCACCAGCGGCTTGACGATAATGCCGTGCTGATGCGCCAGGCGCACCAGGTCGGCGCCCGGATCGGCGACCGCCGGCACGCCCGCTTCCGAGACCAGGCCCGCGTCGCGTCCCGCCAGCAGCGGCGCCAGCAAGCCCGCCAGCGCAGTGGCCGGTGTATTGACGTTCAGTTCGGCAATCTCGATTTCTTGCAGTGGCCTGGCCAGCGGATGGCCGACGGCAATCAATTTCAGAAAGCCCCGTGCGGTCTTGGCGTTTTCGGCGACAAAGTAGTCCAGCCGCGCGGTAATCGCCTGCACGTGCTCGGGAATGACATGCGACAGGGCGTCGGTCGCGCCCAAGGTGTTGGGAATCAGGTAGAGGGTGCCGGTCATCGGGTCTTTAGTTGAAAAAGGTAAAGCCGGCCTTGCGCAGCATGCCGCTCAAGGCGATCAGCGGCAAGCCGGTCAGGGCGGTCGGGTCGGTGCTGTCAATGCGTTCCAGGATGGCTATGCCCAAGCCTTCATTCTTGGCGCTGCCGGCGCAGTCGTATGGTTGTTCCAGGCGCAGGTAAGCGTCGAGCTCGGCGTCGGGCAGGTCGCGGAAGGTGACGAAGGTCTGCACGTTTTCCAGTTGCGCGCCGCCGGTGAGGGTGGCAGCGCGGTCGTCCCACACGCATAGCGCGGTATGAAACACCACGCGCCGCCCGCGCATGGTTTGCAACTGGGCCAGGGCGTTGGCGTGGTTGCCCGGCTTGCCGATTTGCGCGCCGTCCAGCGTGGCAACCTGGTCCGAACCGATGACCACACTGCCGGGGGCGCGCGCCGCCACCGCCTGCGCCTTGCAGCGCGCCAGGCGCAGGGCGGTGGCTTCCGGCGCTTCGCCGGGCATGGCGTTTTCATCGATATCGGGCACCATCACGTCGAAGGGCAGGCGCAGCCGTTCGAGCAGCTCGCGCCGGTAAACGGAACTTGATGCAAGAATCAGACGCGGAGGGGAATAAGTTGGTATCATTGCGGCCTTCAGCAGGAAAAACACCGTAAGTCTTTGACTGCACAGCGGTAAGCCTGCTATTATCGCAGGTTTTCCGGGGAAAATTTCTGTAATGAGTGCTTTTGTCATCGACGCTTTTGAGTTTTGTCGAAGCAACGGCCATCGCGAGGGCATCACGCCTGTCGCTGAAATGAGCCGGTTGAACAAGGATTGTGCGGACCACTCGGGTGAAGTTACCTGGGCTGTGAATGGCGCAACCAGCAAGCAGGGCTATCCGCAATTGACGCTGTCGGTCTCCGGCACTGTCCAGCTGATGTGCCAGCGTTGCCTGACTCCGTATGCTTTTGAGATGGATTCGTCCACCGCGCTCATGCTCGGCAAGGACGACCAGCACGCCGATGAAATCGAAGAGGCGCTGGACGATGAAAGCATCGACGTGATCGTCGGCAGCCGTTCATGCGATATTCGCGACCTGGTCGAAGATGAGGCGCTGCTGGCCTTGCCGCAAGTGCCCAAGCATGATGTCTGTCCCGAGACCAAGCTGCTGGACGAGCTGAAAAGCGAGAAGCCGTCGCCGTTCGCCAGCCTCAAGGACTTGAAGGCGGAGTAATACCGAATTTGCAGTAAGTAAGGAACGTGTCAAACGCGTGTCGTAATCGAGTATGGCAAGTTGCAGTGCAATGTAAGACGGCGTTAAACGTGTCGGCAATAAGGTTTATTGCCGCTGGGATACTCGATTCGCATGTATTTGCTGGTCGATTGTGTTAGAATTTTAGAACTTATGTATTAGGAGTCATCATGGCAGTTCAGCAAAATAAGAAGTCCCCATCCAAGCGCGGTATGCACCGCTCGCACGACTTCCTGGTCGCGCCGCAACTGGGTATCGAGCCAACCACCGGTGAAACGCATCTGCGTCACCACATCAGCCCGAACGGCTTCTACCGTGGCCGTAAAGTTCTCAAGACTAAGAACGACGAGTAATCGACGTCTTATTACTGAGTAAGATGAAAGCGGTGCAACGTATTTTTCTGCGTGGCGCCGCTTTTTCCGTTTCTTCGGCTGCAAACGATTTTTGCACACCGTCATTTCGATTTACGCAGACTCTGGCTGGCATTCGCCCACTTACAGAGCGCATACTGCCGCCTTGGCCTGTCCGGCTGCGGTACGAACCCAACAAATGACAATTAAAATTTCCATCGACTGCATGGGCGGCGATCACGGCCCCTCGGTTACCATTCCCGCAGCCATTTCCTTCGCCAAGCACGAGCCCGGCGCCGAGCTGATCCTGGTTGGCCTCGAAGACGTCGTGCGCGCCGAACTGAAAAAATGCAAGGCCGAGAACCACCCGCGCCTGTCGATCGTGCACGCCTCCGAAGTGGTCGAGATGGACGACCCGATTGAAGTGGCCTTGCGCCGCAAAAAAGATTCTTCGATGCGCGTGGCGATCGAGTTGGTCAAGGACGGCAAGGCGCATGCCTGCGTTTCGGCCGGCAATACGGGCGCCTTGATGGCGATCTCGCGTTACGTGCTCAAAACCATGGCCGGCGTCGACCGTCCCGCCATCTGCTCGATTTTGCCCAATCAAAAGGGTGGCCCGACCTATATGCTGGACCTGGGCGCGAACGTCGATTGCGAGCCCCATCACCTGCACCAGTTCGCCATCATGGGGTCGGTGTTGGTGTCCGCGATGGAACGCATCGAACGCCCGACCATCGGTTTGCTCAACGTGGGCACCGAAGAAATCAAGGGTAATGAACTGGTCAAGGAAACGTCGAAACTGTTGCGCGCGGACCAGCAGCGCGGCGCCCTCAATTTTGTCGGCAATGTCGAAGGCAACGATATCTTCAAAGGCACGGTCGACATCGTCGTTTGCGACGGTTTCGTGGGCAACGTCACGCTCAAGGCGGCCGAAGGGCTCGGCCGCATGATCAAGACCGTGCTCACGGCGGAATTTCGGCGCAACCCGCTGACCATGCTGGGCGCCCTGATTGCGCGCGGCGCGCTGAAAAACTTTGGCAACGTCATCAATCCATCGCGCTATAACGGCGGCGCCTTGCTCGGCTTGCGCGGCCTGGTGTTCAAGAGTCATGGCGGGGCCGATGCCTATTCCTACGAATGGGCGATCAAACGCTCCTTCGATGCAGCGAACTATCATTTGCAGGAGCATCTTTCGGAGAAAATTGCCGAACTGATGCCACGCGCGCCTGAGGCGGAAGCGACAGGCTCAACAACTTAGCAGGACGGCAAGCAATGACTTTGTATAGCAAAATTATCGGCACCGGCAGTTACCTGCCGCAGCGACGGGTGAGCAACGAAGACCTGACGGCGCAACTGGCGGCGCAGGGCATTGAAACGTCGGATGAGTGGATCGTCTCGCGCAGCGGCATTTCAGCGCGCCACTACGCGGCTGACGGGGAATTGTCGTCGGACCTGGCCGCCAACGCGGCGCGCAAGGCGCTGGAAATGGCCGACCTGGAAACCGATCAGATCGATCTCGTCATCGTCGCCAGTTCGACCCCGGATTTCTATGGAAGTTTCCCCAGTACGGCGTGCATCGTGCAGCGCAAGCTCGGCATGCACAACAATAGCGCCGCTTTCGACGTGCAAGCCGTGTGCAGCGGCTTTGTCTACGCCGTCTCGGTGGCCGACGCCTTTATCAAGTCGGGCGCGCACAAAAACGTGCTGGTGGTCGGCGCCGAAGTGTTTTCGCGCATTCTTAATTTCCAGGACCGCACCACCTGCGTGCTGTTTGGCGACGGCGCCGGCGCGATCGTCATGACCGCTTCGAGCGAGCCGGGCATTTTGGCCACCAAGTTGCACGCCGACGGGCGCCACGCGGACATCCTGTCGGTCCCGGCCAACCTGGCCGGCGGCGCGCTGGCCGGCAGCGGTTTCCTGTTTATGGATGGCCCCGCCGTGTTCAAGCTGGCCGTCTCGGTGCTCGAGCAGGTGGCGCACGAAGCGCTGGCGCATGCGGCCATGCTGCCGTCCGACATCGACTGGCTCATTCCCCACCAGGCCAATCTCCGCATCATGAAAAGCACGGCCAAAAAACTCGGCTTGCCGATGGAAAAAATGGTCGTCACCGTCGACCAGCATGGCAATACCTCGGCGGCATCAATTCCACTCGCGCTCGACATTGCAGTGCGCGACGGCCGCGTCAAGAAGGGCGACAACGTGATGATGGAAGGCGTGGGCGGCGGCTTTACGTGGGGCGCGGTGCTGGCGCGCATGTAATGCCGAACCCGATGCAAACCCCGAGGCAGTACCCTATTTAGGTAAAGAGTTCTAACCAATAAAAACAGGAGAGCAACTCGCATGAATAATTTTGCATTCGTATTTCCAGGCCAGGGTTCGCAGGCCATCGGCATGTTGAATGGCTTTGCCGGCAACGCCGTCGTGGCGCACACGATTGCCGAAGCCAACGAGGCGCTCGGCATGGACCTGGGCAAAATGATTGCCCAAGGTCCCAAGGAAGACCTGGACCTGACCACCAATACCCAGCCCGTGATGCTGACGGCCGCGGTCGCGGTGTACCGCGCGTGGATCGCCGCCGGTGGCCCTCCGCCCAGTGTCGTTGCCGGCCACAGCGTGGGCGAATACGCGGCGCTGGTTGCCGCCGGCGTGATTGCCTTCAAGGATGCGGTGCCGCTGGTGCGCTTTCGCGCGCAAGCCATGCAGGAAGCGGTGCCGGTCGGGCAGGGCGGCATGGCCGTCATTCTCGGCCTGGCGGCCGACGAGGTGCGCGCCGTCTGCCGCGAAGCTGCCGCGCTCGCGCCCGGCAGCGTGGTGGAAGCGGTCAACTTCAATGAGCCGGTCCAGATCGTCATTGCCGGCCACAATGCGGCGCTCGACCGCGCCTGCGAACTGGCCAAGGCGCGCGGCGCCAAGCGCGCCATGCGGCTGTCGGTGTCGGCGCCGTTTCATTCGTCGCTGCTGAAACCTGCCTCTGATCGCTTGCGCGCCTACCTGCAGGACCTGCACTTCGGCGCGCCCCGGATCGCCTTGATCAACAACGTGGACGTGGCGGTATTGAGCGACCCGGCGCTGATCAAGGATGCGCTGGTGCGCCAGGCGGCCGGCCCGGTGCGCTGGGTGGAAACGATGCAAAAGCTGGCCGCCGACGGCACCACGCTGGTCATTGAAAGCGCGCCGAGCAAGGTATTGATCGGCATGGCCAAGCGCATCGATGCGCGCTTGGCGGGCGAGGCGCTGGTCGACCAGGCTTCGCTGGAGCGGGTGCTCGCTGCGCTGAACACCAACGTTTAAATATAGAAAGCAGGAACCGTAATGAATTTGGAAAAACAAGTTGCACTGGTGACGGGCGCTTCACGCGGGATCGGCAAGGCGATTGCCCTCGAACTGGCGCGCCAGGGCGCCAAGGTGGTCGGCACGGCCACCACCGAAGCGGGCGCGAGCGCCATTTCTGCCTACCTCGACGAATTCGGCGGCAAGGGCGTGGTACTGAACGTGACCGACAGCGCCGGCTGCGCCGCCGTCATTGACGACGTCCAGAAGCGCTTTGGCAGCCTGTCTATCCTGGTCAATAATGCCGGCATCACGGCCGACCAATTGGCCATGCGCATGAAGGACGACGAGTGGGACAGCGTGATTGCGACCAACCTGACGGCGGTGGGCCGCTTGTCGCGCGCCGTCTTGCGCGGGATGATGAAAGCACGGCAAGGGCGTATCATTAACATCACGTCGGTGGTCGGCTCGGCCGGCAACGCCGGCCAAATGAATTATGCGGCCGCCAAGGCGGGCGTGGCGGGCATGAGCCGCGCGCTGGCGCGCGAGATCGGCAGCCGCAATATCACCGTCAACTGCATTGCACCGGGCTTTATCGACACCGACATGACCAAAGCGCTCAGCGCCGAGCAGCACGCCGCCTTGCTGACCCAGATTCCCCTGGCACGCCTGGGCGCACCCGAAGACATCGCGCACGCGGTTGCCTTCCTGGCCGGTCCGCAAGCTGCCTACATCACGGGCACGACCTTGCACGTGAATGGCGGCATGTATATGAGTTAATATCCGGTGCACCAATGCTCACGCTTTGGTGCGCGACGCAAAACCAAAATGCGGTCAAATAGATTGATTTAGCAGCAGTTTCGGTGGTTTTTACAGTAGACGTTGAAATTAGTTTTTCAGCGCGCAAACCTGATAAAATGCGCGCACTTTCCGTAACACACACAATGGAGCCATAACATGTCGGATATCGAACAACGCGTTAAAAAAATCGTCGCTGAGCAACTGGGCGTTGCTGAAGTGGACATCAAAATCGAATCCTCGTTCGTGGACGACCTCGGTGCCGATTCCCTCGACACGGTCGAGCTGGTGATGGCGCTGGAAGATGAATTCGAAATGGAAATCCCTGACGAACAAGCGGAAAAAATCACCACCGTAAAGCAGGCAATCGACTACGCCACGGCGCACGTCAAGGCCTGAGTTTTATAGTTTCCGGGAGAATCGCTTGAGCCGTTCACGCAACCGTCGTGTTGTTATCACTGGCCTGGGCTGCGTATCACCGATCGGCAATACCATTGCCGAGTCGTGGAGCGCAGCGCTGGCCGGCAAGTCGGGCATTGCCACGATCACCAAATTCGACGCGACGCCGTTCTCGACCCGGATCGCGGGCGAGGTCAAGGGTTTCGATGTCGAGCAATACCTGCCTGCCAAGGAAGCGCGCCACATGGATACCTTCATCCATTTCGGCATGGCGGCAGGCATCCAGGCCTGGCAGGATTGCGGCCTGACGGTGACCGAGGAAAACGCCGACCGCATCGGCGTCATCATCGGTTCGGGCATTGGCGGCTTGCCGCTGATTGAAGATACCAAGGACGAATACGCCAAGCGCGGCCCGCGCCGTATTTCGCCATTCTTCGTGCCGGCGTCGATCATCAACATGATCTCGGGAAACCTCTCGATCAAGTACGGCATGCGCGGCCCGAATCTGGCCATCGTCACCGCCTGCACCACCGGCTTGCACAGCATTGGCGCGGCCGGGCGTCTGATCGAATACGGCGACGCCGACGTGATGATCGCCGGCGGCGCCGAAGCGACCATTTCGCCGCTGGGCCTGGGCGGTTTCGCCTCGGCGCGCGCGCTGTCGGCGCGCAATGACGATCCGGCCACGGCCTCGCGGCCATGGGACCGCGACCGCGACGGTTTTGTGCTCGGCGAAGGCGCCGGCGTGATGGTGCTGGAAGAGTACGAGCATGCCAAGGCGCGCGGCGCGACAATCTATGCCGAGCTGCTTGGCTTTGGCATGAGCGCCGACGCCTATCACATGACCTCGCCCGTCGAAGATGGCGCCGGGGCGTCGCGCTGCATGGTGTCGGCGCTGTCCAACGCCGGCGTCAACGCCGACCAGGTCGACTACGTCAACGCCCATGGCACCTCCACGCCGCAGGGCGACGTAGCCGAAGTGCAAGGCTTGAAAAAGACCTTTGGCGACCATGCCTACAAGCTGGTGGTCAATTCGACCAAATCGATGACGGGCCACCTGTTGGGCGGCGCCGGCGGCCTGGAAGCGGTGTTCACGGTGCTGGCGATGCATCACCAAGTCTCGCCGCCCACCATCAATCTGTTCAACCAGGACGCCAACTGTGATCTTGATTTCTGCGCCAACACGGCGCGTGCCATGAAGATCGACATTGCGGTGAAAAATTCCTTTGGCTTCGGCGGAACCAACGGAACCCTGGTCTTCGGCAAGGCGTAAGCGTGGCAAGTAAGGGCGCTGCATTGTAAAAGTCCTGTAACAGCTTGAACCCGAGGTGCCCATTTCCTGTCCAAGGAAGTGGGCGTTTTGCTTTGTGCGGGCGGCTTTCGCCCGTTCACCTGGTTTCCTTGCGCCTGCCATTCCCACCTGTCTATGTCGATTGCGCTATCAGCCGTCATTCACCCGTCGCGCTTGCTGCGCCTGGCGCTTGTTGCCTGGGGCGCGGCGGCGGGTGCGGCGGCCTTGCTGCTGGTGTTCGCGCAGCCGGCGCTCTGCGCGGAGCCGGCGCCGCTGGCGTTGTCGTGCGCGGGGGTCGCGCTGCTGGCTTGGCGCTGCGCGCTGGAAAGCGCGAATGCGCGCCAGATTGACATTTCTGGACCCGGAGAGATTCGCCTTTCGGTAAAACAGAGTCTGGGAGCCGCACGGGCGTTTGGCGAACCTTTGCTGCTGCTGCCGGGTTCCACGGTCTGGCCATCCTTGCTGATTTTGCTGCTTCGCGACAACACCAGCGGCGTCATCACAGTCGTGCCAATCTTGCCTGACAGTGTAGCTGCTGGACAATTTCGCAAAATTGCCGTGTCGATAAGATGGATTGCCAGGCGGGACAATAAATTTTCAGATAAAAACAAAATACTTTGAACTTATTGCAACGGGCCAACTCTATATACATAGGGACGCGCCCCACGCCGCAGCCAAGAGGGCATGGTCAGTGACGACAGAACGCGAGTGTGATCAACTGCTGGTTGAGCGTGTCCAGGCAGGCGAACGCCAAGCATTCGACCTGCTGGTCGGAAAGTATCAGCGCAGGCTGATGCGGCTGGTGTCGCGGCTGGTGCACGACCCGGCGGAAGCAGAAGACGTTGTACAGGAAACGTTTATCAAGGCGTATCGCGCCTTGCGGCATTTTCGCGGTGATTCGGCATTCTATACTTGGTTGTATCGCATAGGAATCAACACGGCAAAGAATTATCTCGTCACACAGGGCAGGCGTGCCCCGACCTCGACCGAGGCCGATGCAGAGCGCGCCGAAGCGTTTGACGATGCGGATAGCTTGCGCGACATAAATACGCCGGAATCGATGTTGGCCAGCAAGCAAATCGCGTACACGGTCAATGCTGCGATGGAGGCGCTGCCGCTCGAATTGAGAACGGCAATTGTACTGCGCGAAATTGAAGGTTTGAGCTACGAAGAAATATCTGAAGTCATGGCCTGCCCGATCGGCACTGTTCGTAGCCGTATTTTCCGGGCACGCGAAGTCATCGCTGAAAAGTTGAGACCGCTTCTCGACTTGCCAGTTGACAAGCGACGTTAGGTGTAGCGATGATCGTCATGCCCGGTTGATTTTTGGTCACACACCTATGCTGATGGAATAACCCGATGGACACTCACAAAAAAATCCGCGAGCACATTTCGACCCTGAGCGATGGGGCGCTGTCGAACTCGGACCTCGAGCTCGCGCTCGCGGCGCTGCAGTCCGCTGACGGCCAGCAGGCATGGAATACCTACCACCGGATCGGCGACGCGCTCCGGGCGCAGGCTACGCCTGAACTGTCGGACGCCTTTGCCGAGAAGCTCGCTGCCAGGCTGGCGCTTGAACCTGTCCCGCTGCGCAAGGTCACCCGGCCGGCGCCCGCGCCGGAGAAACGTCCGATCACGGCCTTATCCCGGCAGCAGCAAGCCTCGAGTGCGAGTGCCGTCACCGGCGATGCGGCGCCCGAAGCAGTGGCAGTGTCGCAGGCCAAGCCCGCCGTCATTTCAGTGTCGTAAAGGCCGCCGCGCGCTTCCCCCATACTTGGCTGGCTCGGGCGACGCCGCCGGCTTTGGGCTGGCGGCGCGGGCCCGGCAGCGACGGGCGCCGGGCCGTCATCGATCCACATGCGTTTTTTTTGGTCCACACCAGCCGGCTGTTTTCGGACCTTTCCCACTTCTTGCCGTTTTGGCTTACCATAACGCCAATACGAACTTTCCCATTCGATTCCATGACCATGACCTTTCCTGCTGGCCGCAAACTTGTTTTCGCCCTGATCGTCGCAGCCTCAAGCCTGAGCCTGACGAGCCCGTCCGCACTGGCGGCGCCCGTCGCCGCGCCGCTGGTCACGGGCTTGCCCGATTTCACCGACCTGATCGACAAGGTGGGACCGGCCGTCGTCAATATCCGCACCACCGAAAAGCTGCGCCAGGGGCAGGGCGGGGGCGGGGGGCAGGATGAGGAAATGCAGGAATTTTTGCGCCGCTTTTTCGGCGCCCCGGGCCCGTCGACGCGCCCGGCCCCGCGCGGACGGCGCGCGCCCCAGGCGCAGGAAGAAGAAGTGCAGCGCGGCGTCGGTTCCGGCTTCATTATTTCCAACGATGGCTATGTGCTCACCAACGCCCACGTGGTCGACGGCGCCGACGAAGTGATCGTCACGCTTACCGACCGCCGCGAATTCAAGGCCAAGGTGCTCGGTTCGGACAAGCGCTCCGACGTTGCCGTGCTCAAGGTCGACGCGGCCAACCTGCCCTACCTGACGGTAGGCGACTCGAACAAGATCCGGGTCGGCGAATGGGTGATTGCCATCGGTTCACCCTTTAACCTCGACAATACCGTGACGGCCGGCATCATTTCCGCCAAGTCGCGCGACACGGGCGAATTTTTGCCGCTGATCCAGAGCGACGTGGCCGTCAATCCGGGCAACTCGGGCGGCCCTTTGATCAATATGCGCGGCCAGGTGATCGGCATCAATTCGCAGATCGCCACGTTGTCGGGCGGCTACAACGGGATTTCCTTTGCCGTGCCGATCGACGAGGCGATGCGCGTGTCCGACCAGCTACGCAAGAGCGGCAAGGTCACGCGCGGGCGCATCGGCGTTGAAATTGGCGAAGTGAGCAAGGACGTGGCCGAGTCGCTCGGCCTGGGCCGCGCGCGTGGCGTGGAGGTGGCGCGGGTGGAAGCGGGCGGGCCGGCCGAAAAAGGCGGCATCAAGGTTGGCGACATCATCCTGAAATTTAACGGTACCGACGTGGAGCGCTCCGGCGACCTGCCGCGCCTGGTGGCGGCCGCGCCGGTTGGCAGCAAGGCGGTCGTCACCGTCTGGCGCAAGGGCGCCCAGCAAGACATCAATGTCAGCATCGTCGAGCTGGAAGACGACAAGGCCAAGCGCGTTCCCGTCAAAAAGCCGAAGGCCGAGCAGGCGCCGAACGCGATCGGGCTGCACGTGTCCGACCTGTCGGATGTGCAGCGGCGCGAACTCAAGCTCGACGCCGGCGTCGTGGTCGACGCCAGCGAGGGCGCCGCGGCACGCGCCGGCGTGCGTCCGGGCGACTTGATCTTGCAGCTGAACAACGTGGAAGTGAAGGACGCCAAGAGTTTTAACGCCATGGCTTCCAAGCTCGACCCGAAACGCAGCGCCGCCCTGCTGGTGCGGCGCGACGACAGCACCCAGTACGTCGTGATCCGGCCGCGGCAATAATGCGCATCCCGCATTTCACGCTGTACGCGCGTTCCTACTGCCACTTGTGCGACGACATGCTCGTCGCACTCGAGGCACTCCAGAGCGCGACCGTGCGCTTTACGGTGTCGGTGGTCGACATCGACGACTATCCGGCCCTGGTGGCCCGTTTCGACGAGCTGGTGCCGGTTCTTTTTGGCCACCTTGCCGAACCGGAACTGTGCCATTACCACTTCGATGAAGCGGCCGCGCGCCGTTTCCTGGCCAGCTCGCCGGTGTCTATCTAGCAATATTTTATCCGGAGGCGCATAAACCGGGCTTTCTACTGTGAAATCCGGTAAAATGCGGGGGTCGGAAAAGCTTCTGCCAAAAGGCAATGCTTCTCTTGCATGATAAGGCGCTCGCCTGGGGATTGCCATGCCCCCCTCGGAGCGCTTTTTTCGTATTGCCTGCGCAAACGCTGCCCCTCCTACTCGGTCAAAATTGCATCAATGAACAACATACGTAACTTCTCCATCATCGCCCACATCGATCACGGTAAATCGACACTGGCCGACCGTATCATCCAGATTTGCGGCGGCCTGTCCGACCGCGACATGGAAGCCCAGGTGCTCGATTCGATGGACCTGGAGCGCGAGCGCGGCATCACCATCAAGGCCCAGACGGCCGCCTTGCACTACAAGGCCAAGGATGGCGTGGTGTACAACCTGAACCTGATCGACACCCCGGGCCACGTGGACTTCAGCTATGAAGTGTCGCGCTCGCTGTCGGCGTGCGAAGGCGCGCTGCTGGTGGTGGACGCGTCGCAGGGCGTGGAAGCGCAAACGGTTGCCAACTGCTACACCGCGCTCGACCTGGGCGTGGAGGTGGTGCCGGTGCTCAACAAGATCGACTTGCCGCACGCCGACCCGGCCAATGCCATCAAGGAAATCGAAGACGTGATCGGCATCGATGCCGCCGACGCCGTGCAATGCTCGGCCAAGAGCGGCTTGGGCGTCGAAGACGTGCTCGAGTCTTTGATCGCGCGCGTGCCGCCGCCCAAGGGCGACCCGACGGCGCCGCTGCAGGCGCTGATTGTCGACTCGTGGTTCGACAACTATGTCGGCGTGGTGATGCTGGTGCGGGTGATCAACGGCACCTTGAAGCCTAAGGAAAAAATCCTGTTGATGGCGTCCGAATCGACCCAGCTGGTGGAATCGGTCGGCGTGTTCAGCCCCAAATCGCAACCGCTGCCGCAATTGTCGGCCGGCCAGGTAGGCTTTGTGATTGCCGGCATCAAGGAATTGAAAGCGGCCAAAGTGGGCGACACCGTCACCCACGCCGCCCGGCCCGCTGCCGCGCCGCTGCCAGGTTTTAAAGAAGTCCAGCCGCAAGTGTTTGCCGGCCTGTTCCCGGTCGAGGCGAACCAGTACGACGCACTGCGCGACTCGCTGGAAAAACTCAAGCTCAATGACGCCGCGCTGATGTACGAGCCGGAAGTGTCGCAGGCGCTCGGCTTTGGTTTCCGTTGCGGTTTCCTGGGTTTGCTGCACATGGAAATCGTGCAGGAGCGCCTGGAGCGCGAATTCGATATGGACTTGATCACCACGGCGCCGACCGTGGTGTACGAAGTCTTGATGCGCGACGGCAGCATCATCAAGGTCGACAACCCGTCCAAGATGCCGGAAACGACCAAGATCGAGGAAGTGCGCGAGCCGATCGTCATCGTCAACCTGTACATGCCGCAAGAGTACGTCGGTTCGGTCATCACGCTGTGCATTTCCAAGCGCGGCGTGCAGATGGACATGAGCTACCACGGGCGCCAGGTCAAGCTGATCTACGAAATGCCGATGGCGGAAATCGTGCTCGATTTTTTTGACAAGCTCAAGTCGACCTCGCGCGGCTACGCCTCGATGGATTACGAGTTCAAGGAAAACCGGGCCTCGGACGTGGTCAAGGTCGACATGCTGATCAATGGCGAAAAGGTCGATGCGCTGGCCATCATCGTGCACCGCGCCAACGCCATTTACCGCGGCCGGCAAGTGGCCGCCAAGATGCGCGAACTGATTCCGCGCCAAATGTTCGACGTCGCCATCCAGGCCGCGATCGGGGTGAACGTCATCTCGCGTGAAAACGTCAAGGCGCTGCGCAAGAACGTGCTGGCCAAGTGTTACGGCGGCGACATCAGCCGCAAGAAAAAGCTGCTTGAAAAGCAAAAGGCCGGCAAGAAACGCATGAAGCAAGTTGGTTCGGTGGAAATCCCGCAAGAGGCTTTCCTGGCAATTTTACAGGTGGATGGTTAAATGACACTACAAACGATTCTCAGCAACTTCGCCCTGATCCTGTTTGTCTTGATGGTGGTCACCGGGGTGGTCTGGTGCCTCGATGTCTTTGTGCTCGCCAAGCAGCGCCGGCGCGCGGCCGATGCCGCGCTGGCCGAATTCGACATCCGCGCCGCCAAGCTGATGGCCGACGGCGTCAAGCCCGACAGCAATGCCAATGCGCGCGCCGATATCGAACGCCATCACCTGGCGCAGCCAACCTGGATCGAGTATTCGGGCAGTTTCTTCCCGGTCATCGCGCTGGTGTTTTTCCTGCGCTCGTTCCTGTACGAACCGTTCAAGATTCCATCGGGTTCCATGGTGCCCACGCTGGTGATCGGCGACCTGATCCTGGTGAATAAGTTCACCTACGGCGTACGCCTGCCTATCCTCAACGAGAAAATCCTCGACGTCAACGACCCGCAGCGGGGCGACGTGATGGTCTTCAAGTACCCGAAAGACATGAGCCAGGACTACATCAAGCGCGTGGTGGGCGTGCCGGGTGATAAAATCACGTATGAGAACAAGCGCCTGACCGTCAATGGCAAGCCGCTGGCCTATACGCAGATGGATGACTACTTGCACGATGAGAAATTCTCTTACGACAAGCAATTCGTGGAGAACTTGCCTGGAAAGACACACCGGATATTGAACAAGGAAAATACCCGCAGTATTAATCAGGAACAGGTGCAAGATTTCCCTTTCCATGACGCTTGCGCGTATTCCGACGACAAATTTACGTGTATCGTACCTCCAGGCAATTACTTTATGATGGGCGATAACCGGGACGACAGCATGGACAGCCGCTATTGGGGTTTTGTACCCAATAAGAACATTGTCGGCAAGGCATTCTTCGTCTGGATGAACCTGGGTAATCCGAAGCGTATCGGCGGCATTGACTAGACCATAAGGAAACACCATGTACGGTTCCAAGCGTGTAAATCTTCATTCGCAGCGTGGCGTGTCGCTCTCGGGCCTGATCGTCGGCCTCGCGGTGATTTTCGCCGTCGCGCTGCTCGGCATGAAAGTGTTTCCGTCAGTATTGGAATACCGCGCCGCGAAAGAAGGCATCGTCAGCGCCAAGCGCCAGGGCGGCACGCCCATGGAAATGCGCTCTGCCTTCAACAAGGCTGCCGACATCAACATGATCACGTCGATCGACGGCAAGGACCTGATCGTCACCAAGGTCAACGGCGAAACCGAACTGGCCTTCGATTACGAGAACAAGATTGCCCTGTTCAAGGACGTCTACCTGGGCATTCACTACGCGGCGACGACCGACAAGAGCGGCGTGGTCCCTGAAAAGTCCGACGCGACTGTGCATTAAGGCACGACAACCATACCACCGACAATGAATCTTCAGTTATTGCAAACCCGTTTGGCGTACACGTTCCAGGATGCTGGCCTCTTGCAGCAAGCCTTGACGCACCGCAGCCACAGCAGTTTGCATAACGAGCGCCTCGAGTTTTTGGGCGATTCGATTCTGAACTGCGTTGTCGCCTCGGTGCTCTACGAGCGCTTTGCCAGCATCGACGAGGGCGACCTGTCGCGCCTGCGGGCCAACCTGGTCAAGCAGCAGTCGCTGTATGAAATCGCGCAAAAGCTCGAACTGTCGCAATTCTTGCGCCTGGGCGAAGGTGAACTCAAGTCGGGCGGCTTTCGCCGGCCGTCGATCCTGGCCGACACGCTCGAAGCCTTGCTGGGCGCCATTTTCCTCGATGCGGGCTTTAATGCCGCGCGCGACGTGATCCGCGCCTTTTACATTCCCATCCTCGACTCGGTCGATCCGCGCACGCTGGGCAAGGATGCCAAGACACTGCTGCAAGAGTTTTTGCAGAGCAAAAAAATCTCGCTGCCGACCTACAACGTCGTCGCCACCCATGGCGCGGCGCACAGCCAGGAATTCGAGATCGAATGCCTGGTGCCCAAGCTGGGCATCCAGGTTTATGGCCGCGGCGGCAGCCGGCGCGCCGGCGAACAGGCGGCCGCCAAGCTGGCGCTCGACGTCGCCCAGCAAGCGCTGCTCAAGACCCCGGGCGCAACGCGCAAGGCCAAGCCGCGCGCCGCCCAGCTCAAGCTGGCCGGCATCGCCACCATCCAGAGCGACGGCGACGGCGAGGGCGATGCAGAAGTTATCCTGGCCACACCCGCAAAATCCGCCGACGCCAAGGCTCCCAAACACCCTGAAACGAAATCAGCATGACAAGCCCAACTACCCCAGACAATTTCCGTTGTGGCTATATCGCCATTGTCGGCCGCCCCAACGTGGGCAAATCGACGCTGATGAACCAGCTGATCGGCGCCAAGGTGTCGATCACCTCGCGCAAGGCGCAGACCACGCGCCACCGCATCACCGGCATCCAGACGCTGGACGACGCCCAGTTCATTTATGTCGACACGCCCGGTTTCCAGACGCGCCACTCGAACGCCCTGAACAAGACGCTCAACAAGACCGTTACCAACACGCTCATTTCGGCCGATGTGATCTTGTACCTGGTGGAAGCGGGCACCTTCGGCCCGGCCGACCAGCAGGTGATCGACCTGCTGCCCCAGGACGTGCCGTGCATGTTGGTGATCAATAAGTCCGACCGCGTCAAGGACAAGGCGGCGCTGATGCCGTTCGCCCAGGAGCTGGCCGCCAAGCATAACTTTGCCGCCATCGTGCCGGTGTCGGCCAAGCTGCGCTTCCAGCTCGACGCGCTGCAAAACGAAATCAAGCGCTTCCTGCCCGAGAACGCGCCCGTGTTCGGCCCGGACGACATCACCGACCGCAGCGAAAAATTTTTGGCGTCGGAAATCGTGCGCGAAAAGCTGTTCCGCTTGGTGGGCGACGAGCTGCCCTACACCAGCACGGTATTGATTGAAAAGTTCGAACAGGAGGGCGATTTGCGCCGCATTTTCGCGGCCATCCTGGTGGAGCGCGACACCCACAAGTCCATGGTCATCGGCAACAAGGGCGCGCGCCTGAAGGAACTGTCCACCCAGTCGCGCCTGGACATGGAAAAACTGTTCGGCGGCCCGGTCTACCTGGAAATCTGGATCAAGGTCAAATCGGGCTGGGCCGACAACGAAGCCGGCCTGCGCGCTTACGGTTACGAGTAAGCAAAGCGTCCCTCCTGCATGCCCACGCCCAGCGCCGACACGGCCGACACGGCCCTCACCGCGCCATCTGACAGCGCGCCGGCCCCGGCCAGGCGCACAGCCGCCGCGCGCTCGCGCAATCCCGCCCTGGCCGGGCGCGTGGCCGGCCAGCCGGCGTTCGTGCTGCACAGTTACCCTTACAAAGAAACCAGCCTGATCGTCGACATGTTCACCCGCGATTACGGCCGCATTGGGCTGGTGGCCAAGGGCGCCAAGCGGCCCCATTCCAAGCTGCGCGGCGTGCTGCAGACTTTTCAGCCGCTGCAGGCGTCGTGGAGCGGCAAATCCGAACTGCGCACCATGATCGACGCCGAGTGGGTGGGCGGCATGCTGCCGCTGGAAAAAACGGCGCTGCTATGCGGCTTTTACCTCAACGAGCTGCTGGTTAAATTGCTGGCGCGCGACGACCCGCATCCGGTGCTGTTCGACCATTACGTGGCCACGCTCAACGCGCTCGCGCACGGGGAATCGGCGCCCATCGTCTTGAGAAAATTCGAACGGGCCTTACTTAAAGAGACAGGCGTGGCCGCCGACCTGACGCGCTGCACCAGCACGCGCGCCGCGGTCGACCCGCTCGTCGAGTACGTCGTCGACCCGGAACGCGGGCCGCGCCTGGTGCGCGCGGCCGACACCTGGCCGGCGGTGCTGGGCAAGACGCTGCTCGACATGGAAAACGAAGACTACCGCGACCCTGTCACGCAAGCGCAAAGCAAGCAGCTGATGCGCTTTTTGCTGGCGCACCACCTGGGCGGCGCGCCGCTCAACACGCGCCAGATTTTGATCGACCTGATGCAGTTATAACCTGAGAACAACGTCATGAGCTTCCTCCAGCCGTCCGGCCCTGTGATTGACCTGGGCATCAACATCGACCACGTGGCCACCTTGCGCAATGCGCGCGGCACCGTCTATCCCGACCCGCTGCGCGCGGCATTGCTGGCCGAGCAGGCCGGCGCCGACGTCATTACGCTGCACCTGCGCGAAGACCGGCGCCACATCAAGGACGCCGACGTGGTGGCGCTGCGCCCGCTGCTCATGACGCGCATGAACCTGGAAGCGGCGGTCACGCAGGAGATGATCGACTTCGCCTGCGCCATCAAGCCGCAGGACGTGTGCCTGGTGCCCGAGCGGCGCGAGGAAGTGACCACCGAAGGCGGGCTCGATGTGGTGCGCTACTACAAACAGGTGGAAGCGGCCATCAGGCAGTTGCAGGGGGAGGGCATCCGCGTGTCGCTGTTCATCGACGCCGACGAGCAGCAGATCAGCGCCGCCGCCGAGCTGGGCGCGCCGGTGATCGAACTGCATACGGGGCGCTACGCGCAGGCCCACGCCAGCGACCTGGAACGCGAGCTGGCGCGCATCAAGGCCGGGGCCAGGTTTGGCGTGGAACGGGGCTTGGCGGTCAACGCCGGCCACGGCCTGCACTACACCAACGTGCAGGCGATTGCCGCCATTGCCGACATTGGCGAACTCAATATCGGCCATGCGATTGTCGCCCACGCCGTGTTCGCCGGCTGGGAAAACGCCGTGCGCGAAATGAAGGCCATCATGGTGGCCGCGCGCCTAGGCGTGAGCCTGGCCGGCCTGGCCCGGGGCGCATGATCTACGGGATCGGCACCGACATCGTCCAGGTCTCGCGCATTGCGCAGGCGCTGGCGCGGCATGGCGTGCGCTTCGCCGAAAAGATCCTGGGACCCGACGAACTGGTCGAATTTCACGAGCGCAGCGCCAAAAATCCCGTGCGCGGCATGCGCTACCTGGCCACGCGCTTTTCGGCCAAGGAAGCGTTTTCCAAGGCCATTGGCCTGGGTCTGCGCGAACCGATGACGTGGCCCGCCGCGCAAACGCTGAATCTGGATAGCGGCCAGCCGGTGCTCGCGTGCAGTGGCGCGCTTGCAGCGTTTATGCGTCAAAATGGGCTCAGTGCCCAGGTGACCATCAGCGACGAAGCTGAGTACGGGGTTGCCTTCGTGATCGTGACGCAAGAGGTTCAGTAGATGTCAGCAGCAACTCCAGCAGTCACTCCAGCAGTCACTCCAGCAGTCACTCCAGCGCTCACGCCAGTAGTCACTTCGGAGGCGCGCGCCATCGTGCTCGACACGGTCGGCAAGCTGCCCAACCTGCCCGGCGTGTATCGCTATTTCGATGCGCAGGACGGCGTGCTGTACGTGGGCAAGGCGCGCGACCTGAAAAAACGGGTGTCGAGCTACTTTCAAAAGAACCTGGCCAGCCCGCGCATCGCCATGATGGTCGAGCGCATTGCACGCTTGGAGACTACCGTCACGCAGAGTGAAGCGGAGGCGCTGATCCTTGAAAACAACTTGATCAAGACGCTCAAGCCGCGCTTTAACATCTTGTTCAGGGACGACAAGTCCTACCCGTACTTGAAAATCACCGGCGGCGCCACGCCGCGCATGGCCTACTACCGCGGCGCGATCGACAAAAAGAGCCAGTACTTCGGCCCATTCCCGAGCGCGTGGGCGGTCAAGGAATCGATCCAGATCCTGCAAAAGGTGTTCATGCTGCGCACCTGCGAAGACAGCGTGTATTCGAACCGCACCAGGCCCTGCCTGCTGCACCAGATCGGGCGCTGCAGCGCGCCGTGCGTAGACCTGGTGGAGCCAAGCGACTACCAGCGCGATGTCGACAACGCCGCCAAGTTCTTGCGCGGGCGCCAGAGCGAAGTGCTGGCCGACCTGGAAGCGAAGATGCACGCCTTTGCCGGTGAACTGAAGTTCGAGCAGGCGGGCGCGGTGCGCAACCAAATCCAGGCGCTCTCGCGCGTGCTGCACCAGCAAAGCATGGAGAGCGGCGGCGACGCCGACGTCGACATCATCGCCGTGGTGGTGCAGGGCGGGCGCGCCTGCGTCAACCTGGCGATGGTGCGCGGGGGGCGCCACCTGGGCGACCGCGCGTATTTTCCGTCGCAGCTGGCGGAAGCTGCGGCGATTGCCGAAGGGGCGATCGAATGCGAAGTGCTGGCCGCCTTTCTGGCCCAGCACTACACCGAAAAATTCGTGCCCGGCACCTTGATCCTGAATATCGAATTCGACCAGCCGGCGCTGATGGTGGCCTTGACCGAGCAGTGCGGCCACCGCATCAATCTGCTCTTCCAGCCCCAGGGGCAGCGCCGCCAGTGGCTCGACATGGCGCACAAGGGGGCCGAGATTTCGCTGGCGCGCCTGCTCTCCGAACAGGGCTCGCAGCAGTCGCGCACGCGCGCGCTGGCCGAGGCGCTGCTCATTGAATCGGAAGACCTGGAGACCTTGCGCGTGGAGTGCTTCGACATCAGCCACACTATGGGCGAGGCGACCCAGGCCTCGTGCGTGGTGTTCCATCACCACGCCATGCAAAACGGCGAGTACCGGCGCTACAACATCAACGGCATCACGCCGGGGGACGATTACGCGGCCATGCGCCAGGTACTGATGCGCCGTTACGAGAAAGTGGCCAATGGCGACGGCGTCATGCCCGACGTGGTCTTGATCGACGGCGGCAAAGGCCAGATCGAAATGGCGCGCCAGGTGTTTGCCGAACTTGGCCTGGATATTTCGCTGATCGTGGGCGTAGCCAAGGGAGAAGGGCGCCGCGTCGGGCTCGAGACGCTGATGTTCGTCGACGGGCGCGCCGCGCAGGAACTGGGCAAGGAATCGGCCGCGCTGATGCTGGTCGCCCTGATTCGCGACGAGGCGCACCGCTTTGCCATCACCGGCATGCGTGCCAAGCGCGCCAAGACGCGCCAGACGTCGCGCCTGGAAGAGATCGAGGGTATCGGCGCCAAACGCCGCCAGCGCCTCCTGGCGCGCTTTGGGGGCTTGCGCGGGGTGGTCGATGCCAGTGTCGAAGACCTGATGTCGGTCGAAGGCATTTCGACCCAGCTGGCCGAAGAGATTTACCGGCAGCTGCATTAACCGCGGGTGGATACGCGGCGCAATGCGCTGCGCTTTTGTTCCCTGCGTTTGCGCGTGCTTCGCACGGCGTGCAAACCGGTGCAAGCGGCACTGCGCCGCGCCCGCGCCATGTTGCCTCCCGAACTGGTGCAATATGCATTAGCAAGGTAGACTAGCGGCGCAAGTATTCATAATGCCTAACTAGTTCGTGCGCCTCTGTGCCCTGCCTCTATGCCCTGTCTCTATGCCCTGTCTCTATGCCCTTTAACATCCCGATTCTCCTGACCTGGTTACGCGTTGCCCTCATTCCCCTGGTGGTAGGCGTGTACTACCTGCCGCTGCACTGGCTGCCGCGCTCCGACCAGGACCTGGCGGCAACGGTGGTGTTTGTCGTTGCCGCCGTCACCGACTGGTTCGACGGCTTTCTGGCGCGGCGCTGGAACCAGACCTCGGCCTTCGGCGCCTTTCTCGACCCTGTGGCCGACAAGCTGATGGTGGCCGGCGCGCTGCTGGTCCTGGTGCACCTGGACCGGGTCGACCATTTCATCGCTTTTATTATCATCGGGCGCGAGATCGCCATCTCGGCGCTGCGTGAATGGATGGCGCAGATCGGCGCCTCGCGTTCGGTGGCGGTCAGTTCGATCGGCAAGATTAAGACGGCCGCGCAAATGATTGCCATCCCCATGCTGCTGTTCCATGACAAGCTGTGGGGCGTGCTCGACACCCAGCTGCTGGGCGACTACCTGATCATCCTGGCGGCGATCCTGACGGTGTGGTCGATGTTTTATTACATGCGCCTGGCGTGGCCATTGATCAAGGAAAAGGCTGGCGACGCCTTATAAAAAATCGAGTGGGAAACCAACCTTGACAACCCGCTCAGATGATCTATAATGCCTGCCTGTTGTGACGACGCGGGAGTAGCTCAGTTGGTAGAGCGCAACCTTGCCAAGGTTGAGGTCGAGAGTTCGAGACTCTTCTCCCGCTCCAGAAGTTTGGAGCAAATGTCGTAAGGTTATCCTTGGAAAGTAGCTCAGTTTCTGCGATAATCGTTGTCTTGCAAAGTGCGGGAGTAGCTCAGTTGGTAGAGCGCAACCTTGCCAAGGTTGAGGTCGAGAGTTCGAGACTCTTCTCCCGCTCCAGTTTTCTGGGGTTTGCAAAAGTAGTGAAATAGTTAGGCTCCAATGCGGGAGTAGCTCAGTTGGTAGAGCGCAACCTTGCCAAGGTTGAGGTCGAGAGTTCGAGACTCTTCTCCCGCTCCAGAATTCAAAAGGGAAGCCTGGCTTCCTTTTTTTTCCTCTCAGGGGAAAGTAGCAAAGTTTCTGGCGAGGTAGCAAAGAGGTTATGCAGCGGCCTGCAAAGCCGTTTAGACGGGTTCGATTCCCGTCCTCGCCTCCAGAAATCAAGGACTTAGCGATTTTTTCGCTGGTTCGAACAAACGTCGACCTCTTGAAAACGGAGGTTGACCACACCTCGAAACGGCCTGCAAACGGCCTGCGCCTCCTTGACAACATGACCGCCCATGCGCAAACTTGCGTGCATGGGGTGCTCAGCCGCAACGCCGGCGGTACGCTCAAGTACACCCCGGCCCTGCATTTTTACGGTGCCGACAGCTTCGAGTACAGCTACGAAGTCGAGGGCCAAGTGTCGAATCTGGCCACCGTGCACGTCACCGTCAGCGAAGTGATCTATGCCCCTGTCAGCGGCGGTAACGTCAATGCGCAGGCAATCGGCGGCGTGCCGTTCACCTTCGATCCGCTGGCCGGTGCGCAGGACATCAACGGCCACGCCATGAGCGCGGTGCTCGACACGCCGCCTGCGCACGGCGCGCTGGTGGTCAATGCCAACGGTAGCTGGACCTACACCGCCAACGCCGACTACGACGGCGCGGACGTGCTGGTGTTCCACATCAACGACGGCCTGGCCGACTCCGCGCCAGTCGGCGTCAGCTTCCAGGTCACGCCTGAGAACCGTGCGCCGACCGTGGTGCACAACGCCGCCATCGAAGTACTGGAAGACGGCAGCCTGGTGATCGACTTCGGCAGTTTCGGCGCCGATGCCGATGGCGACGCGCTCAGCGCCGTCATTACGTCGCAGCCAAGCCGTGGCGTGCTGGCCCAGAACGCGAACGGCACCTGGACTTATACGCCTGGCCTGCATTTCTACGGCAGCGATACCCTCAGTTTCATCCTCAGCGACGGCTTTCTCAGCTCGCAGGAGGCAAGCCTGGGTATCACCATCGCCAAGGTGCAGATCGCGCCGACCCTGGTCGACAGCGCTTACGCGCTGGACGAAAATGGCAGCCTGACGCTGTCGCCGTTCGCCGCGGCGAACAGCGTCAACCATGAGCCGCTGACCGCCCTTGTGGTGTCCCAGTCTGCCCACGGCCAGATCGCCGTCAACGCTGACGGTAGCTGGACCTACACGCCGGCACTGTATTTTTTCGGCACCGACAGCTTCAGCTACAAGGTCAACGACGGCATCGACGACTCGAACACGGCAACCGTCGTGCTCAACGTCGCCGAAATCGCGTTTGCACCGACCTTGGGCGACAGCATCGTCAATCTCGATGAAAACGGATCGGCCCGCTTTGAACCGCTGGCGACCGCCTTTGACCGCAATGGGGATGTGCTGTCCGCGGTGCTGCTGACGCGGCCAGCGCACGGCCTCATCACCGTCAACGCCGATGGCAGCTGGACCTATACGCCGGAGCTGTTCTACTTTGGCAGCGACAGCTTCACCTACAAGGTGAGCGACGCTGCCGCCGACTCAAATACGGCGACGGTCACGCTTAACGTGGCTGAAATCGCATTCGCGCCAACGCTGGGCGACGTCAGCATCCACCTCAGCGAGAACGCTGCGGCCAGCTTCAACCCGCTGGCCAGCGCGGCCGACCTAAATCACGACGTGCTCAATGCAGTGCTGGTGTCGATGCCGTCGCATGGCGTCCTCACCGTCAATGCTGACGGCAGCTGGACCTACACGCCCGCGCTGTACTACTTTGGCAGCGACAGCTTCACCTTCAAGGTGAGCGATGGCAACGCCTACTCGAACACGGCAACGGTCGTGCTGAACGTCGCCGAAATCGCCTTTGCTCCAACGCTGGCCAACAGCGCGCTCAGCCTGGACGAGAACGCATCGGTCAGCGTCAACCCCCTGGCGCATGCATTGGACCTGAACCCGAATGACGTGCTGACGGCACTCGTGGTGTCGCAGCCGGCACACGGCGCCATCAGTGTGAATGCCGATGGCAGCTGGACTTACACGCCTGCGCAGTACTACTTCGGCACAGACAGCTTAACCTACAAGGTCAACGACGGCGTCGCGGACTCCAACACGGCAACGGTGACGTTTACTGTCGGCGAGATCGAGTTCGCACCCACCCTGGCCGACAGCACCGTCAATGTGAGCGAGAACGGGAAGACCACGTTCAACCCGCTGGCCGGGGCGGCCGACCGCAATGCAGACGATGTGATCAATGCCAGCGTGGTCCGCCCGCCGGCCCACGGCGGCTTGACCATCAACGCCGACGGCAGTTGGACGTATACGCCGGCGCTGAACTACTACGGCCCCGACAGCCTGACCTACCAGGTCAGCGATGGCGTTCAAGCGTCGAACGTTGCCACCTTAACCTTCGATGTCGCGAAGGTCAATTACGTCCCGGTCCTGGCCGGCAGCACGGCCACGGTGAACGAAGGGGCAAGCGTCGTGATCACGCCGCTGGCCCATGCCACGGACGTCAACCTGGACGCGCTAGCGGCCACCGTCGTCATCCAGCCGGCGCATGGCGCGATCGCCGTCAACGCCAACGGCACCTGGACTTACACCCCGCAGGCCGGCTACTTTGGCGCCGACCGCTTCACTTACAAAGTGAACGATGGCGTCTACGATTCGAACCTGGCGACCGTCTCGCTGACGGTGGTCCAGACCAACCATGCGCCGGTGGCCGTCAACGGTTCCGCCAGCGTGAATCGCGACACGTCCGTCGTGCTCAACCTGCTGGCAGGCGCGGTCGATACCGATGGCGACAGCCTGACGGTCAAGCTGGTGGCGGCGCCGGCCCATGGCGCGCTGGCGGCCAATGCCAACGGCACCTTCACCTATACGCCAGTGGCGGGTTATGTCGGCAACGACAGCTTCAGCTACAAGGTCAGCGACGGCAAGCTCGATTCGGCGCTGATCACCTTCAGCCTGTCGGTACTGCAGGTGAACCGGGCGCCGGTGGCGCTCAATTCGCTGGTGGCAGGCACCGAGGATACTGCTGTGCTACTGCGCTGGAGCGACTTTGCCGTCTCCGACGCCGACAACGACGTCCTCACGCTCGCCATCACGGCGCTGCCTGCGGATGGCGTACTGCAGAAGCTCGCCTCGACTGGGAGCTGGGTCAGCGCAGCGCTGGGCGACAAGTTCGTCGCGGCCGACCTTGCTGCCGGCAAACTGCGCTACGTGCCCGCGGCTAACGCGTCGGGCGGGGCAGGGTATGCCACGGCTGGCTATGGCAACCAGCGCGCGCATTACGCCCGCTTCAGCTATACCGTGTCGGACGGCATCCTGACCAGCGCCGCGGCGACGGTCAGCATCGACATCGCCGCAGTGGCCGATGCGCCGGCCATGCAAGTGCTCGGCAGTACCCTGGTGCACCGCATGTTCGCCACCGGCTGGGAAGGTGCGGCCAACATCGATTCCCAGTCCACCCTGGTGGCCGGCAGCGTGTTCGACGGCTGGAGCCTGGTCACGACGGGCGACCAGCTGAGCGGCGGCCAGAATGGTTTCGAAATCTGGAGCAACGGCGACATGATGACGGACGTGAACGGCACCGCGCGGTCGGTCAGGGCGGCGACCGGCAACGGCAACAACTGGCTCGAGTTGAATGACGCCAGTTCGACCCAGGCGCAAACGCTGGGTATTTCGCGCCAGGTCAACACCGACAAGGGCGCCAGCTACAACCTCAGTTTCGACCTGGCAGGCCGCCTCGGTTATGTGAGCGACTACACCCGGGTCGGCGTGTACGTGGATGGCGCGCGTGTTGCGCTGTACGACAACACCAGCGGCACCACGGCGCTGAACTGGCAGCATGCCAACATCAGCTTTATCGGCAACGGCAGCAGGCAGACCATCAAGATCATCTCCGAAGCGAGCCGTCGCGATACGGCAGGGCGCGGCATGATGCTTGATAACATTTCGCTGGTGGAAAGTCTGGAGCTCAACCATGGTGTGCAGGGCGGCAGCGTGCAACTGCAAGCGGTCCAGGCAACGCTGGCCGACGCCGATGGTTCGGAAGCGCTGCAGTTGAGCGTGGCTGGCCTGCCGGTGGGCAGTGTACTGACCGACGGCGTACGCACCGTCACGTTCACTGCGGCACAGCCGATGGTTGACATTACGGGATGGAATGCCAACACCTTGTCGCTCACGCCACCGGCCACCTACCGCGGAGCGCTGGCATTGCAGGTCACGGCGACATCGACCGAAGCGGCGAACGGCAGCAAGGCCAGTGTCAGCCGGACCCTCAATGTCCAGGTCGATGCCGTGGCCCAGGCGCCGGTGCTGACGCTGACCCCGCCAACGGGCAAGCTGAGCCGGACGATTGTCAGCACCGACTGGGGCAGCGGCTACTGCGATTCGAGCTGGGACACCGGTCCCGACCTGTTGGCATGGAGCCAGCTGTCTGGGTGGAACATCCAGGCCGCCAGCTACGGAAAAACCGCTGCCTTCCCGATCTGGGAAGATGGCGACCGCATGACCAATACGCTGGGCACCAGGGTGACGGTGTATGGTCCCGTGGCAGGATCCTCGAGCGACGAATGGCTGGCCCTGAACAATGGCGTCAATGCGAGCTACCAGTCGTCGGGCATCAGCCAGCGGATCTCCACGATCGACGGCGCCGCTTACACCTTCAACCTGAACTATGCCGGCGCGCTCGGCATGGCCAGCGCCAACACCAAGGTCGGACTGTATGTCGATGGCGTGCTGGTGGGAAGCTATGCCAACACCAGTAGCATCGCGGTGCTGAACTGGCAGGCGGTGTCGTTCGCCTTCAAAGGCGATGGCCTGGAACACAATGTCAGCCTGAAATTGATGGGCGGCAGTTCAACCGTTGCCGCCAGCGCGATGATCGAAGGCATCCGCCTGATCGAGACTTTGCCGGACAGCGCCACCGTAGTCTACGGCATGCAGGGCACCCCAATTGCCTTGCCGGGTGTGACGGCGCAGTTGGCGGCCGGCGATGGCGCAACGCTGGGCCTGCAGTTGCTCGGCCTGCCGTACGGGGCGGTGCTGTCGGACGGTGTCCACCGGGTCACGGCCTACGTCAACAACGCAACGGTCAACCTTGCTGGCTGGGACTTGTCCAAGCTGACAGTGGTGCTCGATGCGGGCTGCGGCTACAATGACGTTCCGGTCCTGCTCAAGTTTGAGGCAAGCAGTACCGTTGCTGCAAACAATACCAGGGCCACCATCACGCGCAGCTTTACAGTGCAGCAGTTGTCCGGGTGCGCGGTTGCCACTCCGGTCGGTGTCAATCCGTATGTCAGCTACGCTAACAGCACCGCTGTCACTACCAGTAGCGCCATGGCTTCGGCCGCGACGGTCAGTGCATTGGTGGCGGTGGCGAGCGGCTACACGGCGGGGGTATCGGCAGCGATGTTGGCGCCGGGCCTGCATGCGGACCCGAGCGACAGCGACAAGACGATGAACGACTGGATGCAGAGTTTGAGCTTGGCCCTCAGCAGTGCGTTCGTGAGGGAGATGGACCAGGTGCTGTCAGGGAAATAAGTCATGCAACAGGCGGGCGGGAAATAGGGCGTCCGCCAGTGAACGGTGCCCTTTGCCGCTCGGGTCCCAAACCTCTTCTCAGAGTTCGTGGTCACCCCAGGCTTACTAATTTTTTTATCGTAAAGAATTGCTCGGCAAGTGCGATATTTCAGATTGAATTCGCCGGCAGGGCTGCAATAGGAGAAAATACAGATGCCGACGCTGACGGTGTGGGACACCAGGATCGAATGGAAAGGGGCCGGTTGCTTCTTTCCCGACACTATGGTGCATATGGAGGACGGGAAGCTGTGTGAAATTCAATTCCTTGGCCCTGGGGATACGGTATTGTCCAGATCGAAAGAGACGGGCGAACTTGCATATCGCAAGGTTGTCAGGAACTTCGAACACGACGGTAAGCAAGTCCATACAATCGATTATTTCGTTGCGGCCCGACCTGGGCATACTTACCGGCTCTACGCAACTGCAGAACACCCTGTATGGGTCGAGACGATCGGCTGGACCAAGGCATGCAATCTTCGAAGCGGTCATTTGTTGCGCTTGCATGACCATACCTTCGCGCCGGTGGTTGAGGTGAATAACCTAGGTGATGTCGGCGCGGTTCACAACATCGAGGTCGAGGATTTTCATACTTATTTTGTCGATGATTCAGGCGTATGGGTCAGCGACGGAGTGCATCAACGGTAGGTGATACACCAGAGGAAAATCACGGCACTGCGCTCTGGCCATGCTGGCATGGAACCGGTTGCCCAAGTTGACTCCATGCCGCGGGCTATGACAAAACCACTGCCGGCCGAATCTGGAAGGACAGTGGCGGCATGGTCCACTCGATGTGGACCACGGTGTATCGACATCGGCGCAGTGGCCGGTGCGCCGGCCACCCAGGTTTGGGCTATCGGCTTTGCATGGCAGCCGGGTGCTCAGTTCGTCGGGCATCAGCCAGCGGATCTCCACGATCGACCGTGCCGCTTACACCTTCAACCTGAACTAAGCCGGCGCGCTCGGCATGGCCAGCGCGAACACCAAGGTCGGACTTTATGTCGACGGCGTGCTGGTGGGAAGCTATGCCAACACCAGTAGCGGCGCGGCGCTGAACTGGCAGGCGGTGTCGTTCGCCTTCAAAGGCGATGGCCTGCAACACAATGTCAGCCTGAAATTGAAGGGCGGCAGTTCAACCGTTGCCGCCAGCGCGATGATCGAAGGCATCCGCCTGATCGAGACTTTGCCGGACAGCGCCACCGTAGTCTACGGCATGCAGGGCACCCCGATTGCCTTGCCGGGCGTGACGGCGCAGTTGGCGGCCGCCGATGGCGCAACGCTGGGCCTGCAGTTGCTCGGCCTGCCGTACGGGGCGGTGCTGTCGGACGGCATCCATCGGGTTACGGCCTACGTCAACAACGCCACGGTCAACCTTGCTGGTTGGGACTTGTCCAAGCTGAAAGTGGAGCTCGATGCGGGCTGTGGCTACAATGACGATTCGGTCTTGCTCAAGTTTAAGGCAAGCAGTACCGTTGCTGCAAACAATACCAGGGCCACCATCACGCGCAGCTTTACAGTGCAGCAGTTGTCCGGGTGCGCGGTTGCCACTCCGGTCGGTGTCAATCCGCATGTCAGCTACGCTAACAGCACCGCTGTCACTACCAGTAGCGCCATGGCTTCGGCCGCGACGGTCAGTGCATTGGTGGCGGTGGCGGGCGGCTACACGGCGGGGGTATCGGCAGCGATGTTGCGCCGGGCCTGCATGCGGACCCGAGCGACAGCGACAAGACGATGAACGACTGGATGCAGAGTTTGAGCTTGGCCCTCAGCAGTGCGTTCGTGAGGGAGATGGACCAGGTGCTGTCAGGTAGATAATGATGGTGAGCAGGCGGATGAAGCCATGGTCGTCCGCCTGCCACGAGTTTTCTATTTTTTTAGGTCGGTAAAACTGCTTGGTCAGTGCGATATTGCGGGTTGAACTCGCCAGCAGGTTTGCAATTGGAGAAAATACTAATGTCAACGGATACAGCGCAGGACACCAGGATTGAAGGCGAAGGAGCAAGCGGCTTCTTTACCGACACTTTGGTACATATGAAAGGCGGGGGGGCGTTAGAAATTCAGTTCCTTGGGCCTGGAGATATCGTATTGTCGCGATCGAAAGAGACGGGCGAACTTGCGTATCGCAAGGTGATCCGGAACTTCGAGTCGGATGACATCGCGGGCAAACAGGTTTATCGGATCGAGTATTCTCCTCGGAACGAAAGCACACCCAAGCTGTACGCCACGGCGGCACACACTGTCTGGGTCGAGACGATCGGATGGGTCAAGATGTGTAATGTTCGAATCGGCCAATTGTTGCGCTTGCGTGACGATACCTTGGTTCCTGTCGTAGCTGTGCATTGCCTCGGTGACGGCTATGCCGTTCATAATCTTGAGATCGAAGATTTCCACAGCTTTTTTGTCAACGATTTGGGCGTCTGGGTCGGCGACGGAGTGCAGCAAGGGTAGGGGATTCTCCACAGGGAAATCACAGCAAAGGCGCCTTGATGAACTTTCAAGTTGGTGATTACCCCACGCTTACAAATTTTGTGACTGTTCAGCCCCTATGACCGGCAGAAATTAGTTGTAAACAATTGTGATCGCGTTCATCATGCTGGCATGGCAACGAAACCTTCTTCTCCCGACCTGACTGGACTGTCCCACGAAC
>NZ_JAFCWX010000028.1:0-85218 GCF_049897805.1 Massilia sp. TWP1-3-3 | reverse complement strand
GTCAGGACGACGTCGGATTCGGTCAGCGGGACTGTTGCGGCGCTAAGTACTGCTGCGTCATTCGTGCCCAAGATGTTGACGGTGATCGTGGTAGCCGTGCCGTCAGCGCTCTTGACATTGAATATGTCGGTATAAGTCGTACCACCGACAAACTCGTTGTGTGCCGAACTGGCGTTGTAAGTCCACTGGCCGTTCGTCTGCAGTACCACAGTGCCGTGGGCGCCGGTGAAGGTGCCCCCGACATAGCTCGCGGAACTGTCGATATCGGTAACGGTCAAGGTGCCCGATGCGGTCAGGACGACATCAGATTCGGTGAGTGGTATCACCGCGGTGCTCAGCACCGCAGCGTCGTTGGTGCCCAAGATATTGACGGTAATCGTGGTCACCGTGCCGTCGGTGCTCTTGACGTTGAAGACATCGGTGTAAGTAGTGCCTTCGATAAATTCGTTGTGCGCCGAATTTGCTTCGTAGGTCCATTGACCGTTGGTCTGCAGCACCACAGTGCCGTAAGTGCCTGTAAAGGTGCCCCCGACATAGCTTGCGGCGCTGTCGACATCAGTGACGGTCAAGGACCCGGATGCGGTGAGAATGACATCGGATTCGGTCAGCGGAACTGTTGCGGCGCTGAGCACTGCGGCATCGTTGGTGCCCAATATGTTGACAGTAATCGTCGTCGCCGTGCCATCCGTACTCTTGACATTGAAGACATCGGTGTAAGTAGTCCCGTCGACAAACTCGTTGTGTGCCGAATTCGCTTCGTAGGTCCACTGGCCGTTGGTCTGCAGCACCACCGTGCCGTGAGTGCCGGTGAAGGTGCCCCCGACATAGCTTGCGGCGTTATCGATATCGGTGACGGTCAGGGTGCCGGACGCGGTCAGGATGACGTCCGATTCGGTCAGCGGGACTGTTGCGGCGCTAAGTACTGCTGCGTCATTCGTGCCCAGGATGTTGACGGTAATCGTGGTCGCCGTACCGTCAGCGCTCTTGACGTTGAAGACATCGGTGTAAGTGGTGCCATCAACAAATTCGTTGTGGGCCGAATTCGCTTCGTAGGTCCATTGACCGTTGGTCTGCAGCACCACTGTACCGTGGGTACCGGTGAAGGTACCCCCGACATAGCTTGCGGAACTGTCGATATCGGTAACGGTCAAGGTGCCCGATGCGGTCAGGACGACATCAGATTCGCTGAGTGGTACTACCGCCGTGCTCAGCACCGCAGCGTCGTTAGTGCCCAGGATGTTGACGGTAATCGTGGTCGCCGTGCCGTCAGTGCTCTTGACGTTGAAGACATCGGTGTAGGTGGTGCCGTCGACAAACTCGTTGTGTACCGAATTAGCCTCGTAGGTCCACTGACCGTTGGTCTGCAGCACCACGGTGCCGTGCGTGCCGGTAAAGGTCCCCCCGACATAGCTTGTGGCGCTGTCGATATCGGTAACGGTTAGCGTGCCCGATGTGGTCAAGATGACGTCCAACTCGGTGAGCGGTACCACCGCAGTACTCAGCACTGCGGCATCGTTTGTGCCCAGGATGTTGACGGTAATCGTGGTAGTCGTGCCGTCAGTGCTCTTGACGTTGAAGACATCGGTGTAAGTGGTGCCGTCGACAAACTCGTTGTGTACCGAATTAGCCTCGTAGGTCCACTGACCGTTGGTCTGCAGCACCACTGTTCCGTAAGTGCCTGTAAAGGTGCCCCCGACATAGCTTGCGGCGCTGTCGACATCAGTGACGGTCAAGGACCCGGATGCGGTGAGAATGACATCGGATTCGGTCAGCGGAACTGTTGCAGCGCTGAGTACTGCGGCATCGTTGGTGCCCAGGATGTTGACAGTAATCGTCGTCGCCGTCCCATCCGTGCTCTTGACGTTGAAGACATCGGTGTAAGTAGTTCCGTCGACAAACTCGTTGTGTGCCGAATTCGCTTCGTAGGTCCACTGGCCGTTGGTCTGCAGCACCACCGTGCCGTGGGTGCCGGTGACGGTGCCGCCGACATAGCTTGCGGAGCTGTCGATATCGGTAACGGTCAGCGTGCCAGATGCGGTCAGGATGACGTCGGATTCGGTCAGCGGTACCACCGCCGTGCTCAACACCGCAGCATCGTTGGTGCCCAGAATGTTGACGGTAATCGTGGTCGCCGTACCGTCAGCGCTCTTGACATTGAACACATCAGTATAAGTCGTACCACCGACAAACTCGTTGTGTGCCGAACTGGCGTTGTAAGTCCACTGGCCGTTCGTCTGCAGTACTACAGTGCCGTAGACGCCGGTAAAGGTGCCCCCGACATAGCTTGCGGAACTGTCGATATCGGTGACGGTCAGCGTGCCCGATGCGGTCAGGACGACATCAGATTCGGTGAGTGGTACCACCGCCGTGCTTAGCACCGCAGCGTCGTTGGTACCCAGGATGTTGACGGTAATCGTGGTCGCCGTGCCGTCGGCGCTCTTGACGTTGAAAACGTCGGTGTAAGTAGTGCCGTCAACAAACTCATTATGAGCCGAATTTGCCTCGTAGGTCCACTGGCCGTTGGTCTGGAGCACCACCGTGCCGTGGGTGCCGGTGAAGGTGCCTCCGACATAGCTTGCGGAGCTGTCGACATCAGTAACGGTCAGCATGCCCGATGCGGTCAGGACAACGTCAGATTCGTTGAGCGGTACCACCGCAGTGCTCAGCACTGCAGCGTCGTTGGTACCCAGGATGTTGACGGTAATCGTGGTCGCCGTCCCATCCGTACTCTTGACGTTGAAAACATCGGTGTAAGTGGTGCCATCGACAAATTGGTTGTGTGCCGAATTCGCTTCGTAGGTCCATTGACCGTTGGTCTGCAGCACCACTGTACCGTGGGTACCGGTTAAGGTGCCCCCGAGATAGCTTGCGGAACTGTCGATATCGGTGACGATCAGCGTGCCCGATGCGGTCAGGACGATATCAGATTCGGTGAGTGGTACCACCGCCGTGCTTAGCACCGCAGCGTCGTTGGTACCCAGGATGTTGACGGTAATCGTGGTCGCCGTGCCGTCGGCGCTCTTGACGTTGAAAACGTCGGTGTAAGTAGTGCCGTCAACAAATTCATTGTGAGCCGAATTCGCCTCATAGGTCCACTGGCCGTTGGTCTGCAGCACCACCGTGCCGTGCGTGCCGGTGAAGGTGCCCCCGACATAGCTTGCGGCGCTGTCGATATCAGTAACGGTCAGCGTGCCCGATGCGGTCAGGACGACGTCCGATTCGGTCAGCGGTACCACGGCGGTGCTCAGCACCGCCGTGTCGTTGGTGCCCAGAATGTTGACGGTGATCGTAGTAGCCGTACCGTCAGCGCTCTTGACGTTGAAGATATCGGTGTAAGTGGTGCCGTCGACAAACTCGTTGTGCGCCGAATTTGCTTCGTAGGTCCATTGACCGTTGGTCTGTAGCACCACAGTGCCGTAAGTGCCTGTAAGGGTGCCCCCGACATAGCTTGCGGCGCTGTCGACATCAGTGACGGTCAAGGACCCGGATGCGGTGAGAATGACATCGGATTCGGTCAGCGGAACTGTTGCAGCGCTGAGTACTGCGGCATCGTTGGTGCCCAGGATGTTGACAGTAATCGTCGTCGCCGTCCCATCCGTGCTCTTGACGTTGAAGACATCGGTGTAAGTAGTTCCGTCGACAAACTCGTTGTGTGCCGAATTCGCTTCGTAGGTCCACTGGCCGTTGGTCTGCAGCACCACCGTGCCGTGGGTGCCGGTGACGGTGCCCCCGACATAGCTTGCGGAGTTGTCGATATCGGTAACGGTCAGCGTGCCAGATGCGGTCAGGATGACGTCGGATTCGGTCAGCGGTACCACCGCCGTGCTCAACACCGCAGCATCGTTGGTGCCCAGAATGTTGACGGTAATCGTGGTCGCCGTACCGTCAGCGCTCTTGACATTGAACACATCGGTATAAGTCGTACCACCGACAAACTCGTTGTGTGCCGAACTGGCGTTGTAAGTCCACTGGCCGTTCGTCTGCAGTACTACAGTGCCGTAGGCGCCGGTAAAGGTGCCCCCGACATAGCTTGCGGAACTGTCGATATCGGTGACGGTCAGCGTGCCCGATGCGGTCAGGACGACATCAGATTCGGTGAGTGGTACCACCGCCGTGCTTAGCACCGCAGCGTCGTTGGTACCCAGGATGTTGACGGTAATCGTGGTCGCCGTGCCGTCGGCGCTCTTGACGTTGAAAACGTCGGTGTAAGTAGTGCCGTCAACAAATTCATTGTGAGCCGAACTCGCCTCATAGGTCCATTGGCCGTTGGTCTGCAGCACCACCGTGCCGTGAGTGCCGGTGAAGGTGCCCCCGACATAGCTTGCGGAGCTGTCGATATCGGTAACGGTCAGCGTGCCCGATGCGGTCAGGACGACGTCCGATTCGGTCAACGGTACCATAGCGGTGCTCAGCACCGCTGTGTCGTTGGTGCCCAGGATGTTGACGGTGATCGTCGTAGCCGTGCCGTCAGCGCTCTTGACGTTGAACACATCGGTGTAAGTGGTGCCATCGACAAACTCGTTGTGTGCCGAATTCGCCTCATAGGTCCATTGGCCGTTGGCCTGCAGCACCACCGTGCCGTGGGTGCCGGTGAAGGTACCTCCGACATAGCTTGCAGAGTTGTCGATATCGGTAACGGTCAGCGTGCCCGATGCGGTCAGGACGACATTAGATTCGGTGAGTGGTACCACAGCGGTGCTCAGCACCGCAGCGTCGTTGGTGCCCAAGATATTGACGGTAATCGTCGTCGACGTGCCGTCAGCGCTCTTGACGGTGAACACATCGGTGTAAGTGGTGCCATCGACAAACTCGTTGTGTTCCGAATTCGCTTCGTAGGTCCACTGGCCGTTGGTCTGCAGCACCACCGTGCCGTGAGTGCCGGTGAAGGTGCCCGCGATGTAGGTTGCGGCGCTATCGATATCGCTGGCGGTCAGGGTGCCCGATGCGGTCAGGATGGCGTCCGATTCGGTCAACGGTACGACAGCCGTGCTGAGCATCGCAGCATCGTTGGTGCCAAGGATGTTGACGGCAATCGTGGTCGCCGTGCCGTCCGCGCTCTTGACATTGAAGACATCGGTATAGGACGTACCACCGACAAACTCGTTGTGCGCCGAACTGGCGTTGTAAGTCCACTGGCCGTTCGTCTGCAGTACCACAGTGCCGTGGGCGCCGGTGAAGGTGCCCCCGACATAGCTTGCGGAACTGTCGATATCGGTGACGGTCAAGGTGCCCGATGCAGTCAGGATGGCGTCAGATTCGGTGAGCGGTACCACCGCCGTGCTCAACACCGCAGCATCGTTGGTGCCCAGGATGTTGACGGTAATCGTGGTAGCCGTGCCGTCAGTGCTCTTGACGCTAAAGACATCGGTGTAAGTGGTGCCGTCAACAAACTCGTTGTGAGCCGAATTTGCCTCGTAGGTCCACTGGCCGTTGGTCTGCAGCACCACCGTGCCGTGGGTACCGGTGAATGTGCCCCCTGCATAACTTGCGGAACTGTCGATATCGGTAACGGTCAGCATTCCGGATGCGGTCAGGATGACGTCCGACTCGGTCAGCGGTACCACCGCAGTACTCAGCACTGCGGCATCGTTCGTGCCCAGGATGTTGACGGTAATCGTGGTAGCCGTACCGTCAGCGCTCTTGACGTTGAAGATATCGGTATAGGTGGTACCGTCGACAAACTCGTTGTGTGCCGAATTCGCTTCGTAGGTCCATTGACCGTTGGTCTGAAGTACCACCGTACCGTGAGTGCCGGTGAATGTACCTCCGACATAGCTTGCTGCGCTGTCGATATCGGTAACTGTCAGGGTCCCCGATGCGGTCAGGATGGCGTCCGATTCTGTCAGTGGTACCACGGCGGTGCTCAGCACCGCGGCATCGTTGGTGCCCAAGATATTAACGGTAATCGTCGTTGCCGAGCCGTCAGCGCTCTTGACGTTGAACACATCGGTGTAAGTGGTACCGTCGACAAATTCGTTGTGTACTGAATTTGCCTCGTAGGTCCATTGGCCGTTTGTCTGCAGCACCACCGTGCCGTGAGTACCGGTGAAGGTACCTCCGACATAACTGGCCGAGCTGTCGATATCAGTAACGCTCAGCGTGCCCGATGCGGTCAGGATGACGTCCGACTCGGTCAGCGGTACCACCGCGGTGCTCAGTACTGCTGCGTCATTCGTGCCCAGGATGTTGACGGTAATCGTGGTAGCCGTACCGTCAGCGCTCTTGACGTTGAAAACATCGGTGTAAGTGGTGCCGTCGACAAACTCGTTGTGTATTGAATTTGCCTCGTAGGTCCACTGACCGTTGGTCTGCAGCACGACTGTACCGTGGGTGCCGGTAAAGGTACCCCCGACATAGCTTGCGGCGTTATCGATATCGGTGACGGCCAGGGTGCCGGACGCGGTCAGAATGACGTCGGATTCGGTCAGCGGGACGGTTGCGGCGCTGAGTACTGCTGCGTCATTCGTGCCCAAAATGTTGACGGTAATTGTCGTCGTCGTCCCATCCGTGCTCTTGACATTGAAGACATCGGTGTAAGTAGTCCCATCGACAAACTCGTTGTGAGCCGAATTTGCCTCGTAGGTCCACTGGCCGTTGGTCTGCAGCACCACGGTGCCGTGAGTACCGGTGAATGTGCCCCCGACATAACTGGCGGAGCTGTCGATATCGGTAACTGTCAGGGTCCCCGATGCGGTCAGGATGGCGTCCGATTCTGTCAGTGGTACCACGGCGGTGCTCAGCACTGCGGCATCGTTGGTGCCCAAGATATTAACGGTAATCGTCGTTGCCGAGCCGTCAGCGCTCTTGACGTTGAAGACATCGGTGTAAGTGGTGCCGTCGACAAACTCGTTGTGTACTGAATTTGCCTCGTAGGTCCACTGGCCGTTTGTCTGCAGCACCACAGTGCCGTGAGTACCGGTGAAGGTGCCCCCGACATAACTTGCGGAACTGTCGATATCGGTAACGGTCAGCATGCCCGATGCGGTCAGGATGACGTCCGACTCGGTCAGCGGTACCACCGCAGTACTCAGCACTGCGGCATCGTTCGTGCCGAGGATGTTGACGGTAATCGTCGTCGCCGTGCCGTCAGTGCTTTTGACGTTGAAAACATCGGTATAAGTGGTGCCGTCGATAAACTCGTTGTGTGCCGAATTTGCCTCGTAGGTCCACTGGCCATTGGTCTGCAGCACCACCGTGCCGTGAGTACCGGTGAAGGTCCCCCCGACATAACTTTCGGAACTGTCGTTATCGGTAACGGTCAGCGTGCCGGATGCGGTCAGGATGACGTCGGATTCGGTCAGCGGAACTGTCGCGGCGCTGAGTACTGCTGCGTCGTTAGTGCCTAAGATGTTGACGGTGATCGTCGTCGCCGTCCCATCCGTGCTCTTGACGTTGAAGACATCGGTGTAAGTAGTTCCGTCGACAAACTCGTTGTGTGGCGAATTAGCCTCGTAGGTCCACTGGCCGTTAGTCTGCAACACGACTGTACCGTGGGTGCCGGTAAAGGTACCCCCGACATAGCTTGCGGCGTTATCGATATCGGTGACGGTCAGGGTGCCGGACGCGGTCAGGATGACGTCCGACTCGGTCAGCGGTACCACCGCAGTACTCAGCACTGCGGCATCGTTCGTGCCCAGGATGTTGACGGTAATCGTGGTAGCCGTACCGTCAGCGCTCTTGACGTTGAAGATATCGGTGTAGGTGGTACCGTCGACAAACTCGTTGTGTGCCGAATTCGCTTCGTAGGTCCATTGACCGTTGGTCTGAAGTACCACCGTACCGTGAGTGCCGCTGAAGGTGCCTCCGACATAACTTGCAGAGCTGTCGATATCGGTAACGGTCAGCATGCCGGATGCGGTCAGGATGACGTCGGATTCGGTCAGCGGGACTGTTGCGGCGCTGAGTACTGCTGCGTCATTCGTGCCCAAAATGTTGACGGTAATCGTCGTCGCCGTCCCATCCGTGCTCTTGACATTAAAGACATCGGTGTAAGTAGTCCCGTCGACAAACTCGTTGTGTACCGAATTCGCTTCGTAGGTCCACTGGCCGTTAGTCTGCAGCACCACGCTGCCGTGAGTACCGGTGAAGGTACCTCCGACATAACTGGCCGAGCTGTCGATATCAGTAACGCTCAGCGTGCCCGATGCGGTCAGGATGACGTCCGACTCGTTGAGCGGTACCACCGCGGTGCTCAGTACTGCTGCGTCATTCGTGCCCAGGATGTTGACGGTGATCGTGGTCGCCGTGCCGTCAGCGCTCTTGACATTGAAGACATCGGTGTAAGTAGTCCCATCGACAAACTCGTTGTGAGCCGAATTTGCCTCGTAGGTCCACTGGCCGTTGGCCTGCAGCACCACAGTGCCGTGAGTACCGGTGAAGGTGCCCCCGACATAACTTGCGGAACTGTCGTTATCGGTAACGGCCAAGGTGCCCGATGCGGTCAGGACGACATCAGATTCGGTGAGTGGTATCACCGCGGTGCTCAGCACTGCGGCATCGTTGGTGCCCAAGATATTGACGGTAATCGTGGTCACCGTGCCGTCGGTGCTCTTGACGTTGAACACATCGGTGTAAGTGGTGCCATCGACAAATTCGTTGTGTGCCGAATTCGCTTCGTAGGTCCATTGACCGGTGGTCTGCAGCACCACAGTGCCGTGGGTGCCGGTGAAGGTGCCGCCGACATAGCTTGCGGAGCTGTCGATATCGGTAACGGCCAGCGTGCCGGATGCGGTCAAGATGACGTCGGATTCGGTCAGTGGTATCACCGCCGTGCTCAACACCGCAGCATCGTTGGTGCCCAGGATGTTGACGGTAATCGTCGTCGCCGTCCCATCCGTACTCTTGACGTTGAAAACATCGGTGTAAGTGGTGCCATCGACAAATTCGTTGTGTGCCGAATTAGCCTCGTAGGTCCACTGACCGTTGGTCTGCAGCACCACCGTACCGTGAGTACCGGTAAAGGTCCCTCCGACATAGCTTGCGGAGCTGTCGATATCGGTAACGGTCAGCGTGCCCGATGCTGTCAGGAGGGCGTCAGATTCTGTCAGCGGCACCACGGCGGTGCTCAGCACAGCAGCGTCGTTGGTGCCCAGGATATTGACGGTAATCGTCGTCACCGTGCCGTCAGTGCTTTTGACATTGAAAACGTCGGCGTAAGTGGTGCCATCGACAAACTCGTTGTGCGCGGAATTTGCCTCGTACGTCCATTGGCCGTTGGTCTGCAGTACGACTGTACCGTGGGTGCCTGTGAAGGTGCCCTCGACATAGCTTGCAGCGCTGTCGATATCGGTGACGGTCAGCGTGCCCGATGCGGTCAGGACCACGTCCGACTCGGTCAGCGGTACCACCGCGGTGCTGAGTACTGCTGCGTCGTTCGTCCCCAAAATATTGACGGTGATCGTCGCGGACGTGCCGTCAGAACTCTTGACGTTGAATATATCGGTATAGGTCGTACCGTCCAAAAATTCATTGTGCGGCGAGTTTGCGGTATAGGTCCACTGGCCGTTTTCCTGCAATGCGATACTGCCGTAGGTGCCAGTGACGGTGCCGGGGGCAAAGGTGGCGGGATTGTCGGCATCCGTGATCGACAGCGCGCCGCTCGCCGTCAGCGCCAGGTTGCTCTCTTCCAGGTTGACCACAGCCGCGCCAATCACCGCAGCGTCGTTGGTGCCCGCGATGTTGACCGTAATCGTGCTCGGCGTACCGTCTTCGCTGGTGACGACGAAAACGTCCGTGTAAGTGGCGCCACCGACAAAGCTGTCGTGGGCCGAATTGGCGGTAAAGGTCCAGGCGCCGTCGGCGGCAATGTTCACGCTGCCGTAGTTGCCGATGATGGTCTCGGCCGTGAACGACGCAGGGCTGTCTGCATCGCTGATGGTCAATACGCCCGACGTCGTGATCGGCTCGTTTGTTTCAAACAGGTCCACGCTGGCCGTACTGATGACGGCGTTGCCGTTCGAGCCGAGGATGTTGACGGTGATCGTGCTGGCGGTGCCGTCGGCGCTGTTCACGGTGAACGTGTCGGTGTAGGTCGTGCCGCCGGCGAATTCATCGTGAATGGAGCTGGCGGTGTAAGTCCAGGCGCCGTTCTCGGCGATCGACAAGCTGCCGTACGTGCCTGGCAGCGTGGCAGCGACAAAGAGCACCGCATTGTCGACGTCGGACATGGTCAGCACGCCGCTGGTGGTGAGCACGCTGCTGCTTTCAATCAGCGTGACGCTCGCGGTGCTGATGACGGCAGCATCGTTGGTGCCCAAGATATTGACCGTCACGGTGCTGGTGGTGCCGTCGGTGCTTGCGACCGTAAAGACGTCGCTGTACACTGCGCCGCCGGCAAATTCGTTGTGCGCGGAGCTGGCGGTGTACACCCACTGGCCACTGGCCTGCAGCGCAAGGCTGCCGTATGTGCCGGTGAAGGTGCCGGTCACGAAGGTGGCCTGGCTGTCGACATCGGTGATGCTCAAGGCGCCGGACGACGTGAGGATGGCATTGGTCTCCTCCAGGCCGACCGTCGCGGCGCCAATCACTGCCGCGTCGTTGGTGCCCAGGATGCTGACGGTGATCGTGCTGGCCGTGCCGTCGCTGCTGGCAACGGCAAAGGTGTCGGTGTAGGTGGCGCCTGCGGCAAACTCCGGATGCGCCGAACTGGCGCTGTAAGACCACTTGCCGCTCGCCTGCAGCGTGACGCTGCCGTAGGTGCCTGCGATGGTGGCCGGCGCAAAGCTCGCCGGGCTGTCGACGTCGGCGATGCCCAAGACGCCGCCGGTGGTGAGCACGGCGCCATTTTCGGTCAGGGTGGCCGTCCCCGCGCTGATCACGGCGGCGTCGTTGGTTCCCTGGATGCTGATGCTGATGGCCGCCGTCGTGCCGTCGGTGCTGGTGACGGTGAAGCTGTCGCTGTAGGTCGCGCCGCCGGCAAAGCCGTCATGCGCCGAGCTGGCGGTGTAGACCCACTGTCCATCTGCCTGCAGCGTGATGCTGCCATGGCTGCCCTGGAGCGTGCCGGGCACAAAGGTGGCGGGGCTGTCGACGTCGCTGATGGCGAGCGTGCCGGACGTGGTGAGCACGGCGTCGGTCTCGGTCAAGCTGGCGCTGGCGCCGCTGATCACGGCCGCGTTGTTGGCACCGCTGATATTGACCGTGATGGTGCCGGTCGTGCCATCGGCGCTGGTGACGGCAAAGACGTCGCTGTAGGTGGCGCCGGCGGCGAATTCGGAGTGCGCCGAGCTGGCCGTGTAAGTCCACTGGCCGTCGGACTGCAGTGCGATGCTGCCGTAGGTGCCCGCAATGGTGGCGGGGACAAAAACGGCCGGGCTGTCGACGTCAGCGATGCTCAGCGTACCGGCGCTGGTCAGCAGCGCGCCGTTCTCGGTCAGGCTGACGCTCGCATTGCCGATGACGGCAGCGTCGTTGGTCCCCGCGATATTGATGGTGACGGTGCTGGCGGTGCCGTCAGCGCTGGTGACGGTGAAGCTGTCGCTGTAGGTGGCACCAAAGGCAAACTCGTTGTGGGCCGAACTGGCGGTGTAATTCCAGTTGCCCGCAGCGTCGATCGCCAGGCTGCCGTAGGTGCCGGGCACGGTGCCTGGCACAAACGTGGCGGCGCTGTCGGCGTCGCTGATCGCCATGCTGCCAGATGCCGTCAGCACGACGTCGCTCTCGGTCAGGCTGGCCGCGGCGGCGGTGATGATGGCCGCGTCGTTGGTGCCCACGATGTTGACGGTGACGGTGCCGGTCGCGCCGTCGCTGGCGCTCACGGTGAAGGTGTCGCTGTAGGTGGTCCCGGCGGCAAACTCATTGTGGGCGCCGCTGGCGGTATACGACCAGGCGCCGGTCGCATTGATCGCCAGGCTGCCGTAGGCCCCGGCCAGCGTGGCCGGAACAAAGGTGGCGGGGCTGTCGATGTCGGTGATCGCGAGCGTCCCGGCGGCGCTCAAAGGCGCGTTGGTTTCGGTCAGCGTCACGCTGCCCGGGGTGATGACGGCCGGGTCATTGACCGCGCCGACGTTCAGGTTGACGGTAGCGGTGGCGCTGCCGCCCTGGCCGTCGCTGACGGTGTAGGTGAACGAGGCGGGGCCGTTGTAATTGGCCGCAGGCGTAAACACCACGCTGCCGCCCACGAGGGCCACGCTGCCGTTGAGGGCGCCCTGGACGCTGGTGATGGCCAGCGCGTCGCCGTCGGCGTCGGCGTCGTTGCCGAGCAGGGTGGCTTGGGCGATCGTCAGCGGCGTGTCTTCCAGCGCGCCAATGGCGTCGGCGGCGGCGCCAGGCTGCGCATTGAGTTTGACGGCGCTGCTGCTGGCGCTCACCAGGTTGCCGTTGGCGTCGGCGGCGGTGGCGGTGACGGTCACGCTGCCGCGGCCCATGGACGACAGGTCGGCACTGGCGCCAAACGTGCCGTCGGCGTTGACAATGGCCGTCACGCGCACATCTGGCGTGGCGGGGTCGCTGTCTTGCACCAGCAGGGTGACGCTGCTGCCTGCTGCGGCGCTGGTGCTGCCCGTAATGGGAACGGCGAGGGCGCCGCTGCCGGGCGCAATCGTGCCCGGCAGCTCGACGCTGATCGTGCCCGCAGGTGCGCTTTCGGTGGCCGCGCCCAGCGCCAGAAACTCGGGCCGGGTGGCATCCGCTGCGCTGGTGGTGGCGCTCTCGAGCGGCGTGGTCGACTCGCTGATGCGCAGCAGTTCGACAAAACTACTGCCGTTGTCGTCGCCGCCGCCGGCGGCAAGGCCGGCCGCGGGTTCCTCGATCAAGCCGTCGAGGCTGCCATTGCCGGTCAACAGCGCCTGCGTCACGTCACCCAGCTCGCCGTTGGCCGGCATCAGGGCGGCGTCGCGCGTCTCGGTCTCGCCCGGCGCAAACACCTGGCCGTCGAGCGTGACGGTTTCATTGGCGCCGATCAGGTAGTTGCGGCCCGAATCGAAGGCAATTTCGACTTTGCCGCCCTGCGCGGTGACGATCACGTCGCCTTCATACACCGGGTCGCCCAGGTGCAGCGCGCGCACCGCGCCGTCCGGGGAGCGGGCCGTGGCGTTACCCGCGAGAAGGGTAACTTTACCGATGAGGTTGCCTGTGATCGCCATTGTAGTGCTCCATACGGATGAGTAGATGCTTCAACTATAGCAGTCAGGGTTGCCTAACGGCATTGTCCTGAAGTACAGTACGGCAACAAACGTATGGAAATTGCAATAAACTACGATGGCTGGCGCTCTCCCACGAGCAGAGCCAGTTGCAGCCGGTCGCGCAGGTCGAGTTTTTCCAGGATCGCGCCCATGTGGGCCTTGACGGTGCGCTCTGTGATTGCCAGTTCGCGCGCCACTTCCTTGTAGCGCATGCCGGCACCGGCCAGTTCGGCCACTTGCGCTTCGCGCGGCGTGAGGCGCTCGCGCCAGTCGGGGCGGGCGGCCGCCGCGGGGACCTGGATCAGGTGCTGGACCGACAGGATCCGGTGCATCAGCGTCTCGCCGATCCACAAGCCGCCCTGCGTGACGACCGAGGCCACCTTGGCCAGCAGCGGCGCGCCGGCGTGGCTGTTGCAGTAGCCGCGCGCCTGCGCCGACAGCGCGGCCAGCGCTTCGGCGTCGTTCGGGGTGTCGCTCAGGATGACCACCGGGAGAAGGCCGCAGCGCTGGTGCACGGCGCCGACCATGGCCGCCAGCTCGAAGCTGCCATCGAGACGCAGCCAGAGCACCGCAGACGCGGCGGGAGCGCGGTCCAACTGGTCGATGGCAATGGCGCGCGCGCCGCTGAAGGCTTCCCGCCAGGCGGGCAGCATGATCCCGCTGGGGGAAATGAACAGGTGATCGGTCAATGCCAAATGGTCGGTCCTCATGTCAGCGTTCGGTCATGGCGGCCGATTTGGCGCGCAAGACGGGTTTGAGCAGGTAAGACAGGATCGTCTTCTTGCCGGTGATGATGTCCACTTCTGCCACCATGCCCGGGATGATCGGCAGGTTGCCCGCCAGCGTGGCCTGGTCGGTTGCTACGCGCACGGTGTAAAACACATTGCCACGGTCGTCCGTCACGGAGTCGGCGCCGATATGCTCGAGACTTGCATTGAGGCCGCCGTACACCGAAAAATCATAGGCCGTGAACTTGACGATGGCGCGCTGGCCGGGTTTTAAAAACGCGATGTCGCGCGGCGCCACTTTCGCTTCGAGCAGCAGGCGCCCTTCGAGCGGCACGATTTCGACCACGTCGCGCCCCGGCTGAACCACGCCGCCCACGGTGTTGACCAGCAATCGCTTGATGGTGCCTTTCACGGGCGAGCGCAGCGCCGACTGCTTGACCCGGTCGGCCAGGCCGGTGCCGCTCTGGAGCAGCGAATTGAGGCGCGCCATGGTCTCCGAATACTCCTTGCTGGCCGTATTACGGTAAGTCAGTTCGACCTCCTGCACCTTGCGGGTCGACTCCGAGATGCCGGCCTGCACGCGCGCGATCTGCGAACCGGCAATCTCGCCTTCGGCCTTGAAGCGGTCGACGTCGCGCTGCAGGCGCAGCAGCTCCACTTCCGAGACGGCGCCCGAGGCGAGCAGGGGCTTGGTCACGGCCAGCTCGCGCGCGGTCGACTCGTACGACTGGGCCGCCTGGCGCTTTTTCGTGGTCGCTTCATTGAGTTCCTGCGAGCGCTGGGCCAGCTGCTGGCGCGCGATCGTCAGCTGGGTCTGCAGTTCGGAGGTCGCCGTTTCGTACAGGCGCCGCTCTTCGTCCACTGTGCGCGGGTCGCCCGCCACCGCTTCGGGCGGCGGCACGAAGGGCTTGTTTTCGCCCAGCGCGCGCAGGCGCGCCGCCTTGGCCAGCAGCGACAGGTACTGCGAGCGGTTCTCGCGCACGGTGGACTCGAAGCGGGTCGAGTCCACCTGCAGCAGGATCTGGCCTTCGGTGACCATGTCGCCTTCCTTGACCAGGATCTGCGAGACGATGCCCCCGTCCAGGCTTTGCAGCACCTGCAGCTGGCGCGCGGGGATGACCTTGGCGTCGCCGCGGGTGATTTCATCGACCTGCACCAGCGCCGACCAGACGATGCCGAGCACGATGACGCCGGCCAGCGAATACATCAGCACGCGCGCGCGCAGCGGTTCCTGGCCGATGATGATGCTGTCGGCGTCCTTCATGAAGTCCGACTCGCCGCTCAAGGTGGTGCTGTCCTTCCAGCGGTTGAGCCAGTGGCCCGTACCCTGGTCGAAGCGCACCCGGAACGCCTCCATCGCGCGCAGCACGGCGCCGCCGGTTTTTGTCAAGCGCCCTGTCATGCGGCCCGCCCGACCTGGCCGGTCTGCAGCGCGTGCATGACCTTGTCGCGGGGCCCGTCGGCCACCACCTTGCCTTCATCCATGACGATGATGCGGTCGGCCAGCTCCATCAGGCTGGAGCGGTGGGTCACGATGATCATGGTCTTGTGCTGGGCATAGCGGCGCATGCGTTCCTTGAACTGGGCTTCGGACGGGTGGTCCATGGCGCTGGTCGGTTCGTCCAGCAGCAGCACGGGCGGGTCGAGCAGCACCGCGCGCGCGATTGCCACGCTCTGGCGCTGGCCGCCCGAGAGCGATTCGCCGCGCTCGCGCACCAGCATGTCGAAGCCTTCCGGATGGCGGTTGATGTACTCGGTCAGGCCCGCCAGTTCGGCCGCCGCCACCACGGCGCGGTCGTCCGCGTAGGGGGCGCGGATGGTGATGTTTTCGCGCAGCGAACCGTAAAACAGCAGGCAATCCTGCTCCACGTAGCCGACCGAGCGGCGCAAATCGGCCGGGTCGAGCTGGCGCAGGTCGACCCCGTCGAGGGCGACGGCGCCCTTGGTCGGCGCGTACAGGCCGAGCATGAGTTTTTGCAGCGTCGACTTGCCCGAGCCGATGCGCCCGATGATCACCACGCGCTCGCCCGGCTTGATGCGAAACGAGACCCCGCGCAGCGCTTCTTCGGGGCGGTCCGGATAGCTGAAGTGGACATCCTTGAATTCGATTTCGCCGCGAATTTCAGGACGGTGAATGAAGGCGCTCTCGTCGCTGCGCTCGCTCGGCGTGGCCATCACGTTTTCCAGCGCCTTGAGCGAATTTTTGGCCCCTTCGAACTGCAGCAGCAATCCCACCATCTGGCCCAGCGGCGCCATGGCGCGCCCGGCCAGCATGGTCGAGGCGATCAGGCCGCCCATCGACATCATTTTTTCGTGGATCAGGTAGACCCCGGCCACCACCACGCACACATTGACCAGCTGGGCCAGCGTGGCGGCCGCGTTCATGCTCGACGACGAGAGCAGCTTCAGTTCGGCCGACACGCGCGCCAGGAACGCGGTCGACTTTTCCCAGCGCGCCTGCATCTGGCTTTCGGCGCCGTGCGCCTTGATCGTTTCGAGCGCGGTGAGCGACTCGATCATGGTGGCGTTGCGCAGCGCGGCGGCGCGAAAGGTGGTTTCGGACAGTTCGCGCATCTTGTACTGCACCAGGTAGCTGTAGATGATGACGATGATAATGCCCAGCAGCGGAATGAACACCAGCGGCCACGAGATCCAGGCCAGCACGATCAAAAACAGCAGCGCGAAGGGCAGGTCGATCAAGGTGGTGACGGTAGCCGAGGCGATGAAGTCGCGCACCGTTTCGAACGAGCGCAGGTTGGCGGCAAAAGCGCCCACCGAGGCCGGCCGGTGCGCCATGCGCATGCCCAGCACGCGTTCCATGATCATGCTCGAGAGCTTGATGTCGATGCGCGAACTGGCCAGGTCGACGAAGTGACCGCGCAGCAGGCGCACCATGTAATCCATCAGCAGCACGATCACGATCCCGCCGCTGAACACCCACAGCGTTTCGACGGCGAAGTTGGGCACCACGCGGTCGTACACGTTCATCGTAAACAGCGGCATGGCCAGGCCAAGCAGGTTGATCAACAGGGCCGAGGCCAGAATATCCTTGAAGATCGGGCGCTGCTCGAGGATGGTGCCCCAGAACCAGTGACGTTGCGGGACCGCGACCAGCGGTGGGGTGCGCTGGTCGAAGCGGAAATGGGGGCGCGAAAAAATGGCGATGCCGGTGTAGCGCGCCTGCAGGTCGTCGCGCGACAGGTAGGCGGCGCCCTGGCCGGCGTCGGGCAGCAGCAGCTGGGCTTCGCCCGCTTCGTTCCAGCCCAGCAGCACGCAGGCCTGATTGTCGTGCAAAAGCAGGATCACCGGCAGCAGCGCCTGGTCAACCTTGGCCAGCGTACGGCGCACCACCTTGGCCGAAAAGCCGGCGTGGGCGGCGGCGCGTGCAAACAGCGACGGCGTCAAGCCTTGCTCGGCCAGCGGCAACCCGGCCGAAAGCGCGGCGCGGGTGCTGGGACGGCCGTGGATGCGGGTCAGCTCGACCAGGCAGTCGAGCAGCGGATCGGGGTGCAGCAAGTCTTCGCGAATGCCAAGGTCGGGTTCGCTGCCGGGGGGAGGCGGGCTCGAAGCGAGTTCCGCCGGTAAATTCAGTCTGGTCATAGCGTCAGCGCCAAGTCGTCCTGTGCCGCGTGCGGCAGGACCGGTTCATCGAAACAATGCGTTGCATGCGGCAAAGTTATCTTGAACAATACTCCAATTAACAATGGCGTGGTAAGTGGTGCGATGCACCCCGATTTCTTGGGGGTTTGCTTTTTTTTCAATGGCGCGCGAGGCGCGCACTGTCCGGGTACAGACGAAGGCAGGGTCTGCGCGATGTTGCTTGCAATCGGATAATTACATTGTGTAAATTCGTGGTTCATTCTACAGGAATCGGCGGGGGCCAGACATGGGCATCTTGTTCGCATTGCAGCAGTTTAGCCCGAATTTGTTGTAAGCAGGCAACTAACTATTGCGACCGCCAGAGTCGGCCGGCGGGCGCGCCATGCGCGAAGCGCCGCGCGCCTAAGCGCTGACGACCCGGTCGCGCCCCGAACCCTTGGCCGCGTACATGGCGCGGTCGGCGCGGCTGATGGTCTCGGCAAAGGGCTCGTCGTCGCCGCGCTCGACCAGGCCGGCCGAAAACGTCAGGTCGCGCTCCATGTCCACGCCCGGCACGTCGACCGCGCGCACCCGCTCGGCCATCCTTTTCAATACCGGCAGCGCTTCGGTCACGCTGGTATCGGGCAGCATCAGCAGAAATTCTTCGCCGCCCCAGCGCGCCAGCAGGTCGCCCACGCGCAGTTCGGCGCGCGCCGCCGCGGCAAAGGTGCGCAGGACGCTGTCGCCGCCGTCGTGGCCGAAGCGGTCGTTGACGTTCTTGAAAAAGTCGATGTCGAGCAGCGCGATGCACAGCGCTGCGTCGGGTACGGGGGCGCGCCGTTCCTGGTCGGCTAGCACCTCGTTCATGTAGCGCCGGTTGGCCAGGCTGGTCAGCTCGTCGACCGTGGCCAGCGTGCGGATCTGGCCCAGGGCCACCTGCAGCTCCGATTTTTGCGCCTTCAGGCTGGCGCGCAGGCGGCTCATGGCGCCGGTCAGCAGCGTGACGGCAAACAGGCAGCACGACGCCAGCAAAAAGTGCATCAGCTCCACGCGCGGCGTGAAAACGAGCGGGGCGCGCGACGACAGCACCGCCATCGACAGGCCGAGCATGCCGATGGCCGCGCCGCACAGGCCGAGCGTGGCGCGCGGACGCAGCGAGAAGGTGCAAAACACCATCACCACCAGCATGATCATCAGCGAGGCGCCGCGCACTTCGCCCAGCAAGGCATACGCGCCGATATTGCACACAAAAGCAAACAGCGCCTGCAGCACCGCCAGCCGGTACGGGGCGATGCCCAGCGCGACGCTAAAGCGCACCAGCACCAGAAAAACCAGGGCACCGGCAATCGCAAAGCAGCTCAGGTTCCTGGCGCCTTCGGCCGAGACGGTACCGGCCGACACCTGGTGGTATAGCACCACGACCGAGAGCAGGTACAGCGCCGCCGCGCCGGCCCAGTACAGGAGCAGGCGGCGCAGTTTAGGGTCCGCGCCGAACAGGAACAGGGCGGTTTTATGCAGCATGAATGCCTTCTGCGCACACGGCGCTCTCTATGCTGGCCACGCCACCTACGCTGTCCAGTTCGGCCAGCATGCGCGACTGCTCCTCGAGCAGCGAATGGATCTTGCTGGCCGGGACCGGCATGCTGAACAGATAGCCCTGCATCTCGTCGCAGTCGTTGTCGCGCAAAAAATTACACTGTTGTTCGGTCTCGACGCCTTCGGCGATCACGCGCAAATTGAGTTTGTGTCCCAGCGAGATGACGGCCATCGCGATGGCCTGGTCGTCCAGGTTCTCGGCCAGTTCGCTGACAAACGATTTGTCGATTTTCAGGCGCGTGATCGGGAACGATTTGAGCGCCGACAGGCTCGAGTAACCAGTGCCGAAGTCGTCGATCGACAGCGAAATGCCCATCGCTTCAAGTTCGCGCATCTTGCCCACCGATTGCGCCAGGTCGCGCATGATCAAGCTTTCCGTCACTTCCAGCTCCAGGTCGGCCGGCGCCAAGCCGCTGTCGGCGAGCGCCTGCGCCACGCGCTCGACCAGCCGCTTTTCTTCGAACTGGCGGGGCGAGACATTCACCGAGATCGTGATCGGGGCCAGGCCGGCCAGCTGCCAGGCGCGGTTCTGGCGGCACGCGGTCTGCAGCACCCAGTCGCCGATCGGCACGATCAGGCCGCTCTCCTCGGCCAGGCCGATAAAGCGCAGCGGCGAAATGATGCCTTGTTCGGGATGCTGCCACCGGATCAGCGACTCGACGCCGATGATCAAGCCGGTGCGCAGGTCGACTTTCGGCTGGTAAAGCAAGTGGAACTGGCCTTCCTCGAGCGCGCAGCGCAAGCCTTCGAGCAGCACCAGCTTCTGTTCCACGCTGGCGTTCATTTCGCGGGTGTAGAACTGAAACAGGTTTTTGCCCATGTCCTTGGCGCGGTACATGGCGGCGTCGGCGTTCATCATGAGGGTGTTCGGGTCGCCCCCGTCGCGCGGATACATGACCACGCCCATGCTGCAACTGACCTGCACTTCCTGGCCGCCCAGCAGCACCGGTTCGTGCACCGCCTGCCGGACTTTTTCCAGAATAGGCGCCAGCGCGGCCGGGTTGTCCGACTGGTCGGCCAAGATGATGACGAATTCGTCGCCGCCAAAGCGCCCCAGGGTATCTTCGCGGCGCAGGCACTCCTGCATGCGCTTGCCGACCACCTTGAGCAGTTCGTCGCCCGCGTTGTGCCCCAGCCCGTCGTTGATCAGCTTGAAGCCATCGAGATCGATAAAGGCCACGGCCACGCTGCGCTCGCGGCGCTGGGCGTGCAGGATGGCCTGGTCCAGGCGGTCGCGGATCAGGCTGCGGTTGGGCAGACCGGTCAGGTCGTCGTGGTGGGCGATGTGGCGGATGCGCTGCTCGGTCAGCTTGCGCTCGGTGATGTCGCGCACGATCGCCACCACGCCGCCTTCGACCGCCACCACCTGGCGGTGCAGCCACTGTTCGCGCTGCGGCGCGGCGCCGGCCTGCCATTCGGCTTCGTGCACGCCGCCCACCAGCGTGACTTTGACCAGGTCCTCGAAAATGCCATTGCTGCTATACGCCGGCAGCACCGCCGACAAGCTCTTGCCGCGCAGGTCCTTCTTGCTCATGCGGGCCAGCTTTTCGGCGCGCGTATTGGTCGCCTCGATCACGAAGTCGGTGATCGCCCCATGCGCTCCGCTCACGCTGCGCATGACGAAAAATGCGTCCAGGCTGGCTTCGGACGCGGCCGCGTAGGTTTCCTGGGCGCGCCGGATGCGCCGCCGCGTGCGCGTGAGCTGGTAGGACCACAGGCCCACCAGCGTGACGATCAGCACCAGCAGCGCGCTGCCGCTGCCGGCGGCCAACAGGTAATTGCGGCGCTGCTGCTCGAACGGCGCCATCTGCTCGTGCTCGGCCAGGCCCACCAGCGCCACCAGCGGAAAGCCGTGCAGGCGGCGCGCGCTGGTGTAGCGGCGCAGCCCGTCCCAGGAATTGAGCACCGGTTCGCCCTTGGCGCTGTCGGTGGCGTCGGAGGCGCGCTGGCCCCACAGCACCTTGTCGCCGATGCGCAGGGCGCGAAACACGCCGTCAAGGCCATACAGGCCGAGCGCGCCCAGGTCGCCCTGGCGCGAGCGCTCGTAGCCGCTGGTGAAGTACGCCGGATCGACTTCGACGATTGCCACGCCGGCAAACTTACCGTCGCTGTCGTTCAAGCGGCGCGTGAAATGCAGGTGCCACTCCGGATTGGCCGCGTCGCGCAGGGTCTGGCTCACGAACGGCATGTCGCTGTCGGTGTCGCGGTGATACGCAAAATAGGACTGACCGGCGACATCGATGAAAGTGGCCTCCGGATTGCTGGCCACGATCATGCCATTGCGGTCGGCAATGCTGACCACGAACACCAGGCCGGACGGCAGCAGGCCTTGCTGGTCGAGGGCAGGCAGGGCGCCGGCAAAGCCCTTCAGTTCGACTGCATACTTGAGCACCTTGAGCGTCTGGTCGATGCTGCCCAGGTTGCGCTGGACTTGCGCCTCGTAGGTGTCGAGCAGCTCGCGGCTGGAGTTGCGCGCCGCCAGCTGCGCGCCGATGCGCTCGATGCCGATGAAATGCGCGGTCGTAACCCAGATGACGATCAGCAGGATGGCGGCAAACAGCGGCAGCGAGATGTGGGTTTCCATGCCGTGGCCGAGCCAGCGCGTCAGGCGCGCCGGCTTGGCCGGTGGCGCCGGTGCTGCCGGCACGGCCGGCGTGGCCACCGGCGGCGGGGTCGAAGCGCCAGTCATGGCGAAGCCTTGCGCATCAGCGTACCAGCAGCACGGTCTTGACGCTCGGATCGAGCGCGGCCTTGTCGATGTAGCCGATCAGCGCCGGATTGTCGGCCACCATCTTGCGCACGGCGGCGCTGCCGCTGAGTTCCTTCGGCGGCTGGCCGCGCCCGGTGAAAATCATCTTGGTCCAGTAAGCCTTCACCAGCGGGCGCGTCTTGTCCGCGACCTTGCTGTAGAACTCGTCCCGTTCGGGCGAACCGATGCTCTGGTCGAGCGCCACGGCCTCGGCTCCGCCGGGGAACGTCGCGATTTGGCCAAGGAATATATCGGCCACCTGGTCCTGGCGCAGCGAGGTGACGGGGCTTTTCGACGATACGATGACGACCAGTTCGCTGGCGGCGACGCCATGCGCGAGAAGGGCGCCCAGCAGGCCGGCGCCGAACAAGCGTAATAAGAAGGGGTGCATGGTCGGCCCCTTCAAAACACGAAGTCGAGCACGGCGCTCGTGACGTTGACGGAGCGGCCCGATACAAACCCCGGCAGCGTGTTGATCAGCGTGCCGCGGGTGCCGTCGCGCGGTGTCAGGTGTTCGTACTGCAGCTTGAGCGCCATGTCGGGTCGGAAATCCCAACGCACGCCGGCTGCCAGGTTGGTTTGGCTGGAGATGGAGGTGAGCAGCACGTTCAGATTGCCGTTGAGCTGGGCGGCGGCGTAGGCATAAGGCGGGGGCAAACCTGCCAGCGGCAGGCCAGGGTCGCTGAGCTGGCTCAGGACCCGGTTCTGCGAATACGACAGATAGGGCGTGAAGTTGCCGCTGCGGTAACCGGCGCTGGCATACATGCCGAGGGTATCGCCCAAGAATGCAGGTGTGCTTATGCGTCCGGCCTCGGCCATCAGGAACCACTTGCCCGGGTCGTAGTTGAGGCCTACCGCAAAGCCGGAGGTACGCTTGTCGACGACGTCGTACTTGTCGGCGATGGTGGCGCCTGCAGGACCGAACTTGCGAAAGCCATCGAACAGTTCGCGCACGATGTTGAGGTCCAGCACCGTCGTAAAGGCGGAGACGCGGACCGTGGCCGGACCCCATTCAGCAGTGTGGGTAATACCGGCCAGGTGGCGCGCTTTGACATTGGTGGTTTTGGTCAGGTAGACGTCGGTCCTGCCAAAAAAGGCTTGCGTGGTGTGCTTGACGCGGCCCGCCTGCCAGCGGTAGGCGATATCGGCGCCGTCGCTGTTGGTGATCGGGACGCCGCCGTAGACTTCATTCGGGGTGCGCGCCCATGGATAGGCATAGCCGATTTTGCGGTAGTCGGCGGCCAGGAAAATCGGCAGCGCGATGCGGCCCACGCGCAGCGCCAGGTCGGGCGTGGCCTGGTACTTGACGTTGGCCCATTCGACCTGGGGCCGGTAGCTCGAGTCGTAGCGCTGTTCGACGCCGAGTTGCACCACGGCCGACCATTGTTTGTCGAACTTGACGCCCAACTGCCCGCCCAGGCGCGAGTCCAGATTGGCCGCCCAGTTATGGCTACCGCCGGCGCCATCGCCTTTCAGGATATTCGAGGTGAAGTCGGCCTGGTCGTAGTCGGAGTGGACCACGCCCAGGCTGCCGAAGCCGCTAAAGCTCAAGGCCGGATAAACGTCGTCGGCCGCGTGCGCGCCGCTGCCGGCCAGCAGCAGGGCGGCCAAGGCGATGGCGTGCAATGCAGGGGCATTCAGGGGGAGAGATGGTTTGGTCGGGTTTTGCATGATGGGTCCAATGTCGTGCCTTGCTTGCAACGCGCCGCGCTAAACGCGAGCAACTGTTGCCTCTTAGAAATGAAAGGCACGGGTTAACTTTATACAGCGGGATGTTGATTGTCGACAGGTATTCGATAGAAATAGTTGTTAGTGAAATATTTCGTGCGCAATTGCAACATTTGGCATGGTTCGCCGATATCATTTTTGTTATCGCTCCGCACAAAAAATTCATTGGCAACCGTATTGACTTGCTCCTAAGCTAGATTTGCAGCACCAGCTGTAGGACGACGACATCACAAAAACCACAAAAATCACAATAATATTGGAGACATATGTTGAAACATCTAATGGCAGCGCTATGCCTGATCCTGTGCGCCGCGCGCGCGCCGGCCGTCAACCTGGCCGGGCTGCAAAATGCGCACGATCCCGGCACCGTCACCCGCGACGGCGACACCTGGTTCAACTTCACCACCGGCACCGGTATCTGGTACTCGACGTCGAAGGACATGGTGACCTGGAGCGCAGGGCCGGCGCCCGTGTTCAGCACGTATCCGGCATGGATCAAGAACAAGATTCCCAACTTTAGCGGCTCGTTCTGGGCGCCCGACGTGGTGCATATGAACGGTTACTGGTATTTGTATTATTCGGTCTCGACCTTTGGCACGTCGTCGTCGGCGATCGGGGTGGCGCGGTCGGCATCGCTGAAAAACCCGTCCTGGCAAGACCTGGGCATCGTGGTCGAGTCGTATGGCGGCAGCAGCGAGATCAACGCGATCGACCCGGCCCTGATGCGCGACCATGACGGCAAGGTCTACATGAGCTACGGCTCGTTTTCGGGCGGGATCGGCGTGGCGCAAATCAACCAGGCCACCGGCAAGCTGGCCGGCAGCGTCACCCACCTGCTGGGCGGTGGCGCCACGCGCGACTACGAGGCGCCCTACATCACGCGCAACGGCGCCTATTACTACCTGTTCGTCAACCGCGGCGCCTGCTGCAAGGGCGCCGACAGCACCTACTACGTGCAGGTGCAGCGCGCCACCAGCGTGACGGGCCCGTATTCGGGCACGCGCACGGTGCTGGCCAATATCGATGCCAACTTCAAGGGCCCGGGGCACGTGGGCGTGCTCAAGCAGGATGGCTGCCAGTTCGTCTCGACCCACTATTACGACACCAATGACGGCGGCAACGCCAAGCTGCAGTTCCATAAAATGAGTTACGATGCCGACGGCTGGCCCGTATTGACGCGCAATTTTTCCAGCTTTGCCGGCTGCGGGGGCATCAGCGACGGCACCTATGCGATCAAGTCGCGCCTGTCGGGCAAGGCCTTGACGGTGGCCGGGGCGGCAGCGGCGAATGGCGCGCTGGTGGTGCAAGCGGGCGATACGGGCGCCAAACACCAGTCGTGGTACGTGATGGGGCATGGCGACGGCGACTACAGCATCATCAACGCGGCCAGCCTGCGCAGCCTGGACAACTACGGCAATTCGACCATGGCCGGGACCAATATCGCGCAGTGGGACTACTGGGGCGGGGCCGGGCAGCAATGGCGCTTTGCCAGTCCGGCGGCCGGTTCGGTAACGCTGGCCAATCAGCTAAGCGGCATGGTGCTTGACGTGAAAGGCAAGAGCCTGGCCGAGAATGCACCGATCATCCAGTACCCGCTCTCGAACGCTGTCAACCAGCAGTGGAGCATGCAGCGGCGTTAAGGGACGGCGGCCCGGGTTGCGGCCCGGGTTCCCCCATGAGAAAATCGACAAAGTCATGGTGGATTTCGAATAGGCAGGTAAAATCCCGGGCACACCATTTAACGAACCCGGTATTACGCCATGACTGAACGCGCCGCACCCACCGCATCGACCGCACCGCCGGGCGCCAGCCGCCTGGCACGCCTCACCCGCTGGGCGGGGCCGTACGCGGTGCTGCTGCAGATGGTACTGCTCGGACTGGCCGTATTGTCAGTGGCGCGCGTGGCGCTCATTGCCTGGCAGTGGGAGCGCGTCAAGGCGGCCGGCATCGTGGGCCAGATGCTGGTGCAGGGCGTGCGCGCCGACCTGATCCTGCTTGGCTACCTGATCGTGGTGCCGGTGCTGCTCGCGCCCCTGCTCGCGCACCGGTTTTCGGCGCGCTTCTGGAAGATCTTCAGTGCCGTGTGGGCCACGGTGGCCTTCATTTTCGTGGTGTTCATGGAGCTCTCGTCGCCCCAGTTCATCATGCAGTTCGATGTGCGCCCGAACCGGCTGTTCATCGAATACCTGTCCTATCCAAAGGAAGTGCTCGCCACGCTGTGGAACGGCTTTCGGATTGCTCTGGTCGGCGGCGTGGTATTTACAGTGCTGCTTGGACTGGGCAGTTACCGCTTGCTGAAACACGCGTCCGACCAGGCTGTCACCTGGTCGAGCAAGAAACTGCTGCTCACGTGGCCCTTGGTCGTGCTGCTGGTGCTGGTGCAGGTGCGCTCGACGACGGGCCACCGGCCGGCCAATCCGGCGCTGTTTGCGCTTAGCGGCGACGCGCTGGTCAATTCGCTGATCATCAATTCGGGCTGGTCGGTGCTGGACGCGTTCGCGTCGATGCGCAAGGAAGCCCATTCGTCCGAAATCTACGGCGCCTTCCCGCGCGAAAAAGTATTCCAGCAGGTGAAGGCCGCGCCGTGGCTCGCCGACTACCGTTTTGACTCGGCCGAGCTGCCCACCTTGCACTTCCAGCAGGCGGCGGTCAAGCGCGACAAGCCGTTAAATTTGGTGATTGTGCTCGAGGAAAGCCTGGGCGCGACCTTTGTCGCTTCGCTGGGCGGCGTGCCGGTGACGCCGGAACTGGAAAAACTGCGCCAGGAAGGCTGGTGGTTCGAGCAGCTGTATGCGACCGGCACGCGCTCGGTGCGCGGCATCGAAGCGGTGGTGTCGGGCTACGCGCCAACCCCGGCGCGCAGCGTGGTCAAGCTTTCGCTCGCGCAGCAAAATTTTTACACGCTGGCGCTGGGCTTGGGCAAGCAGGGCTACCACACCGAATTCGTGTATGGCGGCGAGGCGCACTTCGACAATATGCGCGGCTTTTTCACAGGTAACGGTTTTCAAAAGATCGTCGACCGGCGCGACATGAAGATGACGTTTGAAGGCGCCTGGGGCGCGTGCGACGAGGACTTGTTCAACAAGTCGCTCGAGCGCCTCAAGCAATTGCATTCCGAGAACAAGCCTTTTTTCAGCCTGATTTTCAGCTCATCGAACCATGAACCGTTTGAGTTTCCCGACGGTAAAATCACGCTGCATGACCCGGCCAAACAGACCGTCAACAATGCCGTCAAATACGCCGATTACGCCCTTGGCAAATTCATCAGCGAAGCCAAGAAGCAGGATTATTGGAAAGACACCGTGTTCCTGATCGTTGCCGACCACGATAACCGGGTGTACGGCAACAGCTTGGTGCCGATCAACAAATTCCACATACCCGGCTTGATCATGGGGGCGGACATCCAGCCGAAAACCATCAAGACCATCGCCAGCCAAATCGACCTCGGGCCGACGCTGCTGTCGCTGATGGGCGTGTCGAGCGCGCACCCGATGATCGGGCGCGACCTGGCGCGCGAGAGCGAGGCGCCGGGCCGCGCGATGCTGCAGTTCGATAATTATTTCGCGTGGCTGGAGGGCAGTACTGCCACCATCTTGCGGCCCAGCCAGGCGCCGTTGCTGGGGCAGTATGATTCGGCCAAGGGCGAGCTGACGCTGGGGCAAGAAAAGCCGAGCGCGGCGCAGGTCGACAAGGCCATGGCGCACGTCATCCTGCCGTCGCTGCTGTATCGCGAGCAGCGTTACAAGCTGGCCAAATAGGGCGCGCTACAGGCAGGCGGCTTACCACAGGCGCTCGGGCGACAGCTCGAGCTGGGTAAGGTAGAGGCGCAGGTCGAATTCGTACTGGTGGTAGTTTGGTTCCATGTAGCAGCACAGCTTGTAGAATGGCTTGTCGTGCTGCTTTTCCTTGACGTGCGCCAGCTCGTGGACGGCGATCATCCGCAAAAATTCCAGCGGCACATCCTTGAACATGGTCGCGACGCGGATTTCATGTTTGGCCTTGAGCTTGCCTCCCTGGACGCGCGAAATGGACGTGTGCAGGCCGAGCGCGTGCTGGATCACATGGATTTTGTTGTCGTACGCTACCTTGTTAATCGGATCGGCGTTGCGCAGAAATTCCGATTTCAAATCCTGGACGTAGTCGTAAAGCCCCTTGTCTGTGCGAATCGCGTGGGCAGACGAATAACGCTGGCGCAACACGTCGACCAGCTTGTCCTCTTCGATGAGCTTGGACACTTGCGCGCGCGTCTGGTCCGAATACGCGCTGAGATATTTGAGCACTTGCATTCGCGCACTTTAACACGCAAAAGTGGTCTGACCCCGGTGTCAATTCGATGCTGTCCCGATCTTGCGCGCGATTTACTTGCCGGGGCGCGCCTGCATGGTCAGGCCGATCAGGCGCGAGACGACGCCGGCCAGGTAGATCAGGCCGCAGAACATTTCCACACTGGCCACGGCGCGTGCGTGCGGGGTGAGCGGAATCACGTCGCCAATGCCGGTGGAGGACAGCAGCGCGAAGCTGAGGTAATTGAGTTCGCTCCAGGTGCGCGCATCGGCGGCATTAACGGCGGCGGCAAAAGTGCCCGGCTGCAGCGTTTGCATCACGATAAAGACATGCGTGAAACCCCACGCGATCAGCGTGAACGTGGCGCCGGCGGCGAACAGTTCGTCGGTCGTCGCCTGGTAGTCTTCCATCATGTAGGAAATCAAGCTGTACGCGGCGTGGAAATAGAAGAGCGCTTCCAATGCGGACGACCAGGGCAGCAAGATGCCCATGCCGAACCAGGTTTCGAGTACCAGCAAGGCAATGATCGCCAGCGCCACGGTCGCGCTGAACCAGGTCTGGCCGGGCGTGCGGCGCACCATGGTCACGGTAAAGCCGAGCACGACAACGCCGAATACATTGAATACCACCAGCCCGGCGCGGGTGCTCTCGATAAAGGGGTACAGCAGCATGCCCATCAGTTGCACCATCAGCAGGATGGCGGACGGGTGGCGCCGGGTATGCTGGAAGAGCGGAAAAAGCGTCATCTTGTTCTTGTCAGGTTCAATGACTTGGCTGGCAGCCTGGCGGACTGTCCTTGGCCAGCCTGGTGTCCGGCTTGCTTGATTCCTGTAAACCGTTCCGGCAAAACTGCTAGCCGATCACGTCGACGATGCCGCCCTCGGCATTGCGAATCGTGGTCGGCTTCACGTCCCACAGAATGTGCTGGAACGACGGCAGTTTGTACACCCCTTCGCGGGGATGGAGCAGGGTGGCCAATTCCTGGACCGTCTGGGCGCTCACCTGCAGGTGCAGCACGCGGTCGCGGCCGAGGCGCCAATTGTTTTTCTTGCCCAGTTCAAAGCGCAGCCGGCCGCGCGGGCCGGTGAGTTCGAACGTCTTGCCAAAAGGCAGACGCAAGGGAATAAATTCAGCCAGTTGCTCGATCTGGCGCGCGCCCAGCGTTACCCGCACCAGTGCCTTGCGCAGCCAGCGCTTTTGCTCGTGCAGATCGAGCAGATCGGTGTAGGCCGCGCTGCTTGACGAGCCATCGCGGCGGATGCCCTCGGTCGCGGTGATCAGCACGCCCGGCTTGCCGAGCAAGGAAAGACGCTGCAGGTCGGTTGTCCATAACGGCATGAAAGGCAATAAGGTGTCGAGCAGCTTGCGCGTATCCCATTTGTGGGCGACGGCTTCCTCGTCGAGCGTGAGGCCCACCACTTGCAGGAAGGCGACGCTGCCGTTGGGCGTGGCGATGGCTGGCAATTCCGGGTCGAAGGTAAAGGCCATCGAGCACAGCGCAGTTGGCGAACCGAGCGACATGGGGCCGTTGATGCTCATCCGGTGGCCGTCGTGAAAACCGTGACCGCTGCGGTAGACGTAGCGCGCCAGGCTTTGCAGCAGGTGCATGGGCCACAGCGGCGGCTCGCCGGCGCTGCCTTCGAAGGCTACGCGCAGCGTCAATTCAAAGCCGTAGCCGCTGGCGGCGCTGCCTGATTTTTTTGCGTACAGGTCGGACAAGCCATAGCTCACGTAGTGCCAGTGGGGCACCGGTGCGGCGCGTTGCCAGACGCTGATGGCGTCCAGCGGATCGTCGCCGCCGCGGCTCCACGGATTGGGGTTTTCGTAGGTGCGCGGCTGGCGTCCGTCGTACAGGGCGTCCAGGGTGCGCGCGATGGCGTCGCGACCGGGCGCATCGACGGACGTGGCCGTCGGGTCGGGAGCGTGCAAGGCGGCATTCTTGTCCGGCGAATTCATGGGGTTTTTCCAAAGGAGATGATGCCTGCGCATGCTCCGGGATCGTTGGGCGGAAATCTTAACATGAGGATAGACTGAATGCGGGGGGCGGTGGCGCTTGTTTTGCGTTCCGCTTGGCTGATTGCCATACCGGCGTGCAAAACGTGGCCCGACTGATCACGCCATCGCAGGGAGGCGATATGCTTTTTCTAACTATGCGGCCAAGATGAATACATACAAACGGGCTGGCGCCGTTAACGGCGCCAGCCCGGTGTTGAGGCTCACATTGGTGCTTGCGGCTGAGACTGCTGCTTGATGATTGCTGGTTGCTGGTTGCTGGTTGCTGCCTGCTGCCTGCCGCTAGGTGCTTGCCTGCGGCTTACTCGCCGCTCTTGCCTCCCTGGCGCGAGCCCGGTTTGGCGGCGGGGGCGCCTTCCTTGTTGTTGCGCGCGGCTGACTGGCGGCTTTCCCCACCCTTGCGGCCGATGTCGGCCATGTGTTCCCGGTTGCGGCTGACCGCCTCGCCGCCTTTTTGGCCGGCCCGGCGCGCTTCTTCGGAATCGAATTCGTGTGCGGTTCCTTTTTGATGCGCAGCCTGGCCGCCTTTGCTGGCGATTTCGCGCTGCTGGTTTTCATCCATTGCGGCGAAGCCCCGTTTTGCCGGGCCGCCGTTGCCGCTGCTGCTCTTTTGCGCGTTGCCGCCAGAGCTGCCGCTCTTGCTTCCACTATCTTTGCTTGTCGCCATGTCGATCTCCTTGGGTAGGCGGGTATCGGATCAAAGCGCCTGAGTGCCGCGCTCGGAAGTTAGAGACCCGCCCAAAATGATTAGTTCCAGCCTTGTCCTTAGTTGGGTGCGCGCGGCGCCCGCCGCGAGCCATTGCGCGGCTCCATCGCATCAACCGAGCTGGGCGGCGAGGACAGGTCTTCGTCGAGTTCTTCCTTGCGGGCGGCGAGCTGCTCGCCGAGGTCGTCGAGATCGATGCCGGCGGAACGGGCCGCCTCGAACATGTCGCTTTCTTCCTTGTCGATATGCTGCGCGATTTCTTCGCCCAGCACCGTCACCGTGGCGTCGAAGTGATCGTCGCCCGGATACATGACTTCGAGCTGGCTGATCAGTTCGCGCGCGCCGGCATGTTCGACGTCGGCTTCATCCATCATGTCGTCGTCATCAATGGCCGAGCGCAGCACCGGGTAAAAGATTTCTTCTTCGAGCATGGAATGAACCGTCAGTTCGTAACAGATTTCGTCGACCAGTTCGGACTTGCGTTCGTCCTCGTCGTCGTTGCCTTTCAAGCTTTCAAATTCGCGGAACAGGCTTTTTACCTTGTCGTGATCGGCTTTCAGCAGTTCAAGCGCATCGGTGGCGGCATTGTTTTTTGGCTTATCCTGGTTGGACATGGTGCTCTTCCTGTGAGTGAGGATCAGTGCACATGGTGCACGGCGCCGCTACTGTCGGCCGAGGTGCCGTTGGCGCGCGAGGGGTTGGTGAGCGCATCGTCGCCGGCGAGTTGCTCGCCCGCCATGACCTGCGCCAGCGCGGCGCTGTAGCTGCCGGCCTGCGGCACCATTGTTTCAGCCTCGCGCAGCAGGTCGAGCTGGGCGCCCGTGAACATGCCGATCAGTTGCTGCTGATAGCTGCGCAAATGCTGGGCGGCGGGCTGGCTTGCGTTGGCGATGGCGGCCGCCATTTGCAGCGGGTCGGAGCAGGCCAGCACCTGGCGCGTGGCCGCGACGCCATCTTGCAACAGCTGCTGGGCAAAATGCAGATTAAGTTCGCTCAGCTTGCGGACCGAATCGTAGCTGCGGCGCGTTAGTTCGGTCATGAAGCTGACCTGGGCTTCGATGCCCGATCGCATGGGGGAATGTGGGGGATAACTTGGCATTGGCTACCTCAATGTAAGACGAATGAAAGGACACCATCGCAGCAATGGTGAGCGTGCTTCGAATAAGCAAGAGGTAGACTTTGATTGAAGTGCCGAGTTCCGTAAAGTTGGGGCCGACGCGGATTCGGTCAAGTACACACATCGCGCGCCGCGTGCGCGAGGACGATGTGTGCCGAACGTGCTGCCGCTGTTTGGCGGGCAGCTACACCATGTTCACGATTTACGCGTTGGCCACCTTCAGGCACAGCTTGCCGAAGTTCTTGCCTTCAAATAGCATCAGCAACGCTTCAGGGAAATTTTCAAGGCCGTCGACGACATCTTCCTTGCTCTTGAAGGTGCCTTCCTGCATCCACTTGGCCATCGCCGCCACGCCGGTGTGGTAACGGTCGGCGTAGTCGAACACGACGATGCCTTCCATACGCGCGCGGTTCACCAGCAGCGACAGATAATTTGCCGGGCCCTTGACGGCGCTGGTGTTGTTGTACTGGGAAATTGCGCCGCAGATGACGATGCGCGCTTTCAGGTTGATGCGGGTGAGCACGGCGTCGAGGATCTCGCCCCCGACATTGTCGAAATACACGTCCACGCCTTTCGGGCAGTGTTCCTTCAAGCCATCCTTGACGTCGCCGCCCTTGTAGTCGATGCAGGCGTCAAAGCCCAGTTCATTGACGACGAAGTCGCATTTTTCCTTGCCGCCGGCAATGCCGACCACGCGGCAGCCTAGATGCTTGGCCACTTGCCCGACCGTCATGCCGACTGCGCCCGCCGCGCCCGACACCACGACCGTCTCGCCCGCTTTCGGCAAGCCCGATTCGATCAGGCCGAAGTAACCGGTCATGCCGGGCATGCCGAGCGTGTTAAGCCAAGTGGTGAGCGGGGCCATGCGCGGGTCGATTTTGAAAAAGCCGGCGGTCTTGTCGGCCGCCGCGCCAACCCAGTATTGCTGGACGCCGATACCGCCGGAAACGACATCGCCGACAGCGAACTTGTCGCTTTTGGACGCCACTACCACGCCCACGCCGCCGGCGCGCATGGTCTCGCCAATGGCGACCGGGCGGATGTAGGACTTGCCTTCATTCATCCAGCCGCGCATGGCCGGGTCGAGCGACAGATACAGCGCCTTGACGACGATCTCGCCGTCGGCAATTTCGCGCACGTCTTCGGTCGTCTGCTCCCAGTCGCTGCGCTTGGGCAGGCCAACCGGGCGGGCGGCGAGGCGGAATTGCTGGTTTTTCAGGGCGGTAATCGACATGGCGAAGTCCTTTATGTATGGTGGCAATCTGACTACTATACCGGAAATTGGAACGCTCGTGCTTTTTTATGCTGATTCGTTTTCGGGCGGCCCGTGCGACAATACAAGGTTCACAATCTTCTTGCTTCGACACCTAGTTAACTATGACCCATCCGGAATATATTCTGACCCTGTCCTGCCTGGATCAACGCGGCATCGTGCACCGCGTAACAGGCTTTTTGGCCGAGCATGGCTGCAATATTATCGACTCGGCGCAATTTGGCGATGCCGAGTCGAAGCTGTTTTTCATGCGCGTGCATTTTGCGCTGGAAGACGGGGCCGTGGGCGACACCGTGCTGCGCGAGCAGTACGCGGCGCTATGCACGCAGATGGGTATGCATGGACAGTTGCACGACGCCCGCGCCAAGCCGCGCGTGATGCTGATGGTGTCGAAAATCGGCCATTGCCTGAACGACTTGCTGTTTCGCTACAAGAGCGGCCTGCTGCCGGTCGAGATTCCGGCGATCGTGTCGAACCACATGGATTTTTACCAGCTGGCGGCTAGCTACAATATTCCGTTTCACCATTTGCCGCTGGCCGCAGGGGCGCACGCAGCCACCAAGCTGGCCCAGGAAGCGCGCGTGCTGGACTTGATGGCTACCCATCAAATTGACCTGGTGGTGCTGGCGCGCTACATGCAGATCTTGTCGCCCGGCCTGTGCGAGGCGATGCGCGGCAAGGCGATCAATATCCACCACTCATTTTTGCCCAGCTTTAAAGGCGCGAAACCGTATGCGCAGGCGCATCACCGCGGGGTCAAGCTGATCGGCGCGACAGCCCACTTCGTCACCGGCGACCTGGATGAAGGACCGATCATCGAGCAAGATGTAGAGCGGGTCGATCATGCGATGGATGCGGACACGCTCAGCGCCATCGGGCGCGACGTCGAGTGCGTGGTGCTGGCGCGCGCCGTCAAATGGTTTGTGGAACACCGCATTTTGCAAAACGGCGACAAGACGGTCGTCTTCAAGTAATCAACGTAATTCAAGTCACTAAAGTAAATAAAGGCACTGGCATCGATGGCTCTCAAAGCAACAATTTACAAGGCAGAACTGCAGATTGCGGACATGGACCGCAACTACTACCAGGAACATCTCCTGACGCTGGCGCGCCACCCCTCGGAAACCGATGAACGCATGATGATCCGCCTGCTGGCGTTTGCCATTCATGCGAGCGAGTCGCTGACGTTCACCAAAGGCTTGTTCGACACCGAAGAGCCGGATTTGTGGCAAAAGGATTTGACCGGGGCGATCCAGTTGTGGATCGAGGTCGGCCAGCCGGACGAAAAACGTCTGATGAAGGCGGCCGGACGCAGCGAGCGGGTGGTGGTCTATAGCTACAGCGCAACGAGCCACATCTGGTACAAGCAAATTGCCAACAAGCTTGAGCGGGCCAAGCAACTGTCGGTGATTAACATCCCGGCCGAGGCCAGCGCGCAGCTGACGGCGCTGGCCAGCCGCAACATGCAGCTGCAGTGCACGATACAGGATGGACAGATTTACCTGACCGACAGCGTCTCGACGGTGCTGATCGAACGCGAAGATTTCAAGGCCGAGCGCTGAGCTATAATTTGATCATGAACAAACTGTTTGCCGCCACTTTTTTGCTGAGCTTGCTTTCTGGCGCGGCCCAGGCACAAGCGCAAGTAAGCGTGACCGCGCCTTGGGTACGTGCCACCGTCCCGGCCCAGGCCAGCACAGGCGCGTTCATGCATGTGCAGTCGGCAACGGCGGTGCGCTTGGTGGGCGTGCGCTCACCGGTTGCGGCCACGGTCGAGCTGCACAAAATGGAAATGACCGGGTCCATGATGAAGATGGGGGCGGTTGACGGGATTGATTTGCCGGCGGGGAAGGTGGTCAATCTGGCGTCGGGCGGGTATCACATCATGCTGACCGGATTGAAGCGCCAGTTGAAGGCGGGCGAGGCGATCGAACTGACCTTGCTGGTGCGAGGCAAGGATGGCAAGGGCGACAGCGTGACGGTCAAGGTACCGGTCAAGCCGATGACGTTTGTCAGTCCGCAAGCGGTGCACTAGCGGCCATAGAGTTGGCTTTCGTAGGCTTTGGTAGGTTGGGAAAGGGCTTCGCCCTTTTCCGACCTACAGTCCGTGGCGATCGGCTTACCTGGGCGAGCTGCCCATGCGGGTGATGTCGCCTGATCCCACCACCGACGTGCTGACCTTCGGGTCGCCGTAGTAATTGACGTCGCCCGAGCCGGCGATCGTCACGCTCAAGCCCCGGTTGGCCCACACCGTCGCTTCGCCCGAACCGGCCACGCTGACGCTCGCGTCGCCCACCTGGACTTTGCCCACATCCACGTCACCCGAGCCGCCAATCGACACCGACAGTGTGTTGGCCTTGCCCGCGCCGCTCTTCAAGTCGCCACTGCCGCCCACGCTAATGGCGACCGCTTCAGCCTCCATCCCCTTGACGTTGATGGAACCGGAGCCGCCAATGTCGAACTGCAGCTTGTTGCCCTTGAGCGCGTCCGAATCGATGGAGCCCGAACCCGACAGGGCCAGCCGGTCGATATTCTTGGCGTACACCACGATATGCAAGGTGCGCGCGTGCAAGTTGGTGTTGCGCTTGACCGGCCGGATGCGCAGCACGCCATCCGCAATCACGCTTTCAATGAGCGGCAGCAGGTTGTCGTCGGTCTCGATGGTGATGCTCTCGGTGTTGCCGAGGCGAAGTTCCATGTCGCCTGGGACATTCAGATTGACGCCGGTGAAGTGGGCCAGTGCCCGCGTCTGTTTGACGACCTTTCCGCTGCCTTGGACCTTGACGCCGCCGATCCAGTCCATCGGGCCGGCCATGGCCATCGTCAGCGGGACCGCGCAGGCAACAACGGCGGCGGCCAAGGCAAGCTGGCGCAGGCGGGAGGTGAGGTTGAACTGGTGTTTCATGGTGGCTCCTTGTAGTGGTCTGGAGCCATCATAAGAAAGAGCGGGCCGGCACGCTTGTCGTTTGCGACAAACTGCCGGGCGCGCCAGACAGAATGCAATTTAGCGCGACAGGGGGGCGGCGCTCGCAGCGCGGTGCTGCTCGAACCAGTCCAGCGCGCCTTGCCACAAGGGCAGGCAGTTCTGCTTGAAGTAGCCCATGTGCCCGATTGGCCCCATGCCCGCGCTGGCCGGGTCAACGTCGGTCGCCTGCACCGCCACGTTGCTGTAGCCGGCCATGAAAGCGTCGCGCGAGGTGGGCCGCGCCCACAGGTCGTCGAGGGCGTTGCACGCCATGATGGGGCTGCGCACGCTGGCGAAACCGGCCTTCAGGTGCGCCATTTTAGGGTCCTGGAAAAAGTAGTGCGGAAAGGTGCACCAGTGCTTCCATTGGCGGTAGACGTCGATCGGCAAGTCTTCGCCCATGCCCAGCCAGTTCCACGCCAGGTAGCCCTTGAGGCGCACGATCAGCGGGCCGATCACGCGCCACATCAGCAGCACGCGCAGGCGTTCGAGCGGGGGCATCCAGCCATGCCAGCCGGCGCCGGTGGCAAAGGTGTACAGGGCGGCAACCTTGTCATGGTTGGGCAGCAAGCCAAACGCGTGGCCGCCATACGAATGGCCCACCACATACAGCGGCAAGCCGGGCGTGCTCATGGCGTCGACGGCGGCGGCCAGGTCTTGGCGGCCCCAGTCCAGGTAGTCCATGCGAAACCCCTTCAGGCTGGCCGGACGCGAGCGCCCGATGCCGCGATAGTCGAGCGTCATCACGCTGTAACCTTGGCTGCTGGCAAATTCGGCGAAGCGGCGGTAGAAGCCCTGGGGCACGCCGGTGGCGCCGGCCATCACCAGGTGGGCGCGCGCTGTTCCGTGGGCGGGGTAGCGGGTGGCGGCAATCGGGTAGCCGTCGGCGGTGGTCAAGGTCAGCGCGACGCTCGTGACTTGGCGCTTGGTTTGACTCTCAACTTGACTCTTGGCTTGAAATTCGGGCATGCGTTACTCCGGTGGGCGGTGCAGGGTCAACAGCGAAAGCAGCGCTTCGCCGACCAGGTTCATGGGTTCGGGGGTGCCGGCCGCGCGCGCCTGCAGCAGACCGCCTTCATAGGCTGCCAGCAGCAAGGCGGCAAGGGCATTGGCGGAGGCGCTCGCGTAGCCGGCGCGCAGCAGTGCGTCCGCCATGCGCACGCGGATCATCGAAAAACCGGCGCCCAGCGCGGCGCGAATCTCGACGTCGGCGGCGGTGGTTTCTAGGGCGATGGTGGCCAACGGACAACCGTTTTCGTAGCCACTGGCGGCAAGGCGATTCTGGGCGGTATCGATCCACGCCATCAGGGCGGCGGCCGGGTCATTGCCGGCCATGCGTTCGTCAAGCATCTTGCACAGGCGGATGACGGTGGCATTGACGGCCGCGACGGCCAATTCTGTTTTGCCACCCGGGAAGTGGTGATACAGCACGCCCTTGGACGCGCCGGCGGCGGCCAGCAGTTCGGTCAGGCCGCTGCCGTGCAGCCCGCGCTTTTGCAGGGCGGCCGTCATGGCGTTGATCAGGCGGGTGCGGGCGGCTAGGGATGTCATGCAATGGATGCTATAGACCGATCGGTCTAATGGCAACAAAAACCGCATCAGGCTAGAGGATGTCCTCTAGAACCTGCCGGAGGCGGTATCATGTGCGCTTCAAATAAATTTTACTGATTCTTATGCTGATCATCACTATCAAACAGGGCAAGGAAAAAAGCTTGCTCGCCGGCGAGCCGTGGATTTACGCTTCGGCGGTTGAAAAAGTCGATGGCAAGCCGAACGAAAAAATGAAGCCGGGCGGCACGGCCATCGTGCAAACATCGGCGCAAAAATTCTTGGCGCGGGCGGCATACAATTCCAAGTCGCAGATCCGGGCGCGGGTATGGACGTTCGACGAGGGCCAGCCGGTCGACCATGCGCTGATGAAGCGGCTGGTGAAGGCGGCGCTGGCCAACAGCGCGGCGGCGGCGAAAAAAGCCCGGCCCGACGAGATCATCAAGCTGATCAATGCCGAGGCCGATGGCTTGCCCGGCTTGCTGGTGGAGCAGTATGGCGGCAAGGAGGGTTATGTGATCTGCGAATTCCAGGCGGCCGGCGTGGATGCCTGGAAAGTGCCAATCGTGCAGGCTTTGATCGCCGAGACCGGCTGCGGCAATGTGTATGAGCGCTGCGACGCGCTGGTGCGCAAGGGCGAGGGGCTGGCCGTGGTATCGGGCGCGCTGGCCGGCGATGAGCCGCCTGATGAAGTGTTCGTCCATGCTGGCGGCGTCAAAGTGTCGACCGATTTGAAGACGGGGTTTCAGCGGGGTCACAGGACGCGTTAAAAAACGCGCGCAGCGGCGCTGGATGCAAAACTGAAGGTGCTGTTTTTATGCCTCATTGAGTGTATCCGTACTGCAATATTTCCCGTTGCCGTTTGCCGACTCGCCGTATAATTGGTCGCACAATTTTGTTGCCGATTAAAGAGACGCCGCCAGATGGAAAACCACCAGTCCTCGCAAATTCGTACGCTGACCTACATCGAGAATGAAGACCATCCCGTGTTCGGCACGCTGGTCGAACAGATTTTGCATCTGTTAAATTCCAAGCTGATTTTCAGCGACATCATCATTCACCAGAACAGTCCGCTGATGCTGCGCCAGCCCAAGGGCCTGGTTGCGGTCAGCGATTCGCCGATCACCAAGGAAGAGCTGGAAGAGTTCTTTGAGGTCATCGAGCCGGACTGGGCGGAACGCATCGCCGACCGCGCCTTTGACCGCTCGATTGACCTGCACACCGCGCGCATCCGCGCCAACTGTTTTACGTTCCAGGGTAAAAAGCGGCTCGGCTGCGTGGTGCGCCGTTTCCCCAAGGAACCGCTGGCGCTTTCCAGTCTCGGCTTGCGTGCGGTCGAGCAGGATTTTGCCAAGCTCACCAGCGGCCTGGTGCTGATCATCGGCGACACTTGCCAAGGAAAATCGACCACGATCGCCTCCATGCTCGACCAGATCAACAAGACGCGCTCGGGCCACATCATCACCATTGAAGACCCGGTGGAAACCCTGATTCCCCAGCGCCATTGCATCATCACCCAGCGCGAAGTGGGGCGCGATGGCGACGTCGACAGTTACTACAGCGGCGCGCTCGACGCCTTGCGCGAGCGGCCGGACGTGATCGTCATCGGTGAAATCCGCGACGCGCAAACGGCGCAGGAAGCGCTGGCGCTGGCCGAGTCGGGACCGCTGGTGCTGGCCTCGCTGCACGCCCGCTCGACCGAGCTGGGTTTGCAAAAAATGCTGCGCCTGCTGGGTAATTCGGCAGCGCAATCGCAGGCCTTGGCCAGCGCCCTGCGCGGCGTGCTGTGCCAGGCGCTGCTGCCGTCGATGGAAGGCGAGCGCTACTATCTTGCCACCGAGTGCCTGACGTCGAACCCGGAAGTGACGCGGATCATCGAATCGGGCCGGCTGGCGGAAGTGCGCGCGCTGATGGATGGCGGCACGGGAAAATTCAATGCCGGCTGCCACTCGATGAATGCGGCGCTAGTCCATTTACTGCGCGATAAAAAAATCAGCATGGAAGACGCGCGCAACGCAACGACCGACCGGATCGGTTTTGCCGACGCCTGCTACAGCGCCGTGCTGGGCGCCGCGTAGGGGCGTGGCTAGTCCAGCGGCTAGTCTGGCGGCTAGTCCAGAGGTACTTCGCGGTACTTATTGACCTCGGATGCCGTCACCGGCGGCGCCCGGTTGCCCCACGCTGCGCGCAGGTAGGACACGACTGAAGCGACTTCCTGGTCGCTCATAGTGTGGCTGAACGGCGGCATGCCATACGGGCGCGGATTGCCCCGCGTAGCGGGCGCAAAGCCGCCGTTGAGCACAATCCGGATCGGATTGACCGACTCGGCCATCGTCAAGGCACGGTTGCCCGCCAGCGGCGGATAGTGCGGCGGCAAGCCTTTGCCGTCGGCGCCATGACAATTGACGCAATTGTTCTCATACAGTTCTTTGCCCTGCTGCATGACCTTGTCGACGCTCGGTCCCGCGGGCATGGCCAGCTGCGGCGCAGGCTCGGCGGGCAAGGCTTTCAGGTACACGGCCATGGCGGTTGCATCTTGCGCCGACAAATGCTGCAAACTTTTCTCGACCACCTCGGCCATGGGACCAAATACGGTGGCGCGTGGCGAGACGCCAGTCTGGAGCAGCGCGACGATGTGCGGCACTTGCCAGTCGCCAAGGCCGGCTTCCGCGTTGGAGGTCAGCGACGGGGCGTACCAGCCCAGCGTCTGGATCATGCCGCCGGACAGGCCGCCTTGGCTGGCGCCTAGCTGATTGCGGCTGCTGTGGCACGCCACGCAGTGTCCCAGGCCCTCGACCAGGTAAGCGCCGCGATTCCACTGCGCGCTGCGGGTTGCGCTTGCCACGTAGAGCTCGGGCTTGAAATACAGCAGGCGCCAGGCGGCCAGCATGACTTGCTGGTTGTAGGGGAAACGCAATTCATGCGGCGCGCTGGGCGCCTTGTATGCGGGCACGCTCTGCAGGTAGGCATACAGGGCGTCCGCGTCGTCGCGCGTCACCTTGGTGTAGCTCGTGTACGGAAAGGCCGGATACAGCAGTCTGCCATCGCGCGACTTGCCGTTGTGCAGCGCGTTCCAGAAGTCGTCCGGCGTCCAGGCGCCGATGCCCGTGTCGCGGTCCGACGTGATGTTGGGCGCGAGCAGGCGGCCGAACGGTGTTGCGATGGCGCGCCCGCCGGCGTAAGGCACGCCGCCGCGTACCGTGTGGCAGGCCATGCAGTCGCCAGCCTTGGCCAGGTAAGCCCCGCGCGCAATATTGGCCGGGGTGGGCGCATGGGCGGCCGGCGAGCTGGACGCAACCATGTGGGCGCGCGGCCAGGCGATGATGATGGCCAGCAGCGCCAGGGCGGCGATGACGGCGAGCGCGGTTAGGAGTGTTTTTTTCACGGCGCGCTCCCGCAATCGAGGGGCAAGGGGCGGGCAACGGCGCTGGCCGGACGCGCCTCGGGCGGCACCGGCTGCAGGCCGAGCCAGCTTGACAGGGCAGCCACGTCCGGCAGCGTCAGGCGGTTGGCAATCTCGCCCATGCAATCGGGTGCGTGGGCGCGGCGCGTCTTGCTGCGCCAGGCGCCGAGCTGGGCGTTGACGTAATCGCGCGGCAGCCCGAGCAGGCCAGGAATGCTGGGCGTTACGCCGGTCAATTGCTGGCCGTGGCAGGCAATGCAGGCCGGCACCTTGATGGCGGGATCGCCCAGCATCACCAGCACGCGCCCCCGTTCAAGAACGGCGGCGCTGGCGCCGGTCGGCTGGGATGGCGGCGAGGGCAGGTGTTCGGCGGCGAAGTGGGCGGCGATTTCGTGCAGGTACTCGTCGGACATGTGGCCGACCATATAGGTCATCAGGGGAAACTGGCGGCGGCCGTCGCGAAAGTTGGTCAGCTGGTTGTACAGGTAGCCGGCCGGCTTGCCGGATATGCGCGGGAAATACTGGTCGTTGACGTCTTTTTTCGCGTGGCAGGATGTGCAGGCGACCAAGCGTTGGGCCATGGTGTCGGGCAGGACGGCGGGGCGGTCGGCAAAGGCCGGAGCTGCGAAGAAACAGGCGGCCAGCAGGGTCAGACGGAGAGGATTTGGCATGGACGAATTGTCGCATGCAACGGCAAAGCGCGCTGACCGGCCCATATCGTCATTGCGAATGCGGCCGTCGCAAAAAAAGGCGCGCGTGCGATGCGCTTATGAATGGGCGTTCGCCGCAGCTTGATCGGTCCGCCAGCGCCGGTAAATCTTCAACGCCACGTGAGCATCATCGGCTGCATACAAGAGCTGTTTTTCTGACAAGCGCGGCAAGGCCCAGTTGGTGGTCGTGATCTTCTTGGACTTTTGCAGTTTTTGCCCGAAAAACCTTGCCACCGCCGTCTTGGCCCCGAGCGTATTGCGTTCACCCTTGCGCAGCGCAGTCGACAGATCGAGCACGTTGCAAGCATCAATGCCCAGCTTGGCACGCAGTCGCTTGAGATCATCCTGCAGGCCAAAGCCCACCTTCAAAATCGCCCGCGACTCAAGCACCGCCTTGAGCACTTCCAGTACCGGGGCGGCGCCGATCTGGAACAGGTAGGCCGCCTCGTCGGTGGCCAACTGCACCAGGTGCGGCCCGGTCGATGCTTCCCCCTTGAGGAAAGTCGGTTTGCTCTCGGTATCGAATCCGATCACATCCATGGCCGACAGCGCCGCAAGCGCCTCGGCTGCGTCGCGCTCGGTTTTCACCAGGCGCACGTCAGCCATCTTGATGCCGTCGTAAGGCGGCAGCAATGCGTCGGAATCCGGCGTCATGAACGGGGAATTAGCCGTTGCGCGAAAATTTAGAGGCCAGCTGCAACAGCTTTTCCTGGCGCAGGCGGTCGGCCTCGGCCAGCTGGGCGGCGTCGCGCTCGGCCTTCTTGCGATCCGCTTCTTTTTTGAAACGCTGCTGCAAGGTTTCTTTGGCGTGGGCGCGGTGCACGTCGGTCACTTCGGCGCCGGCGACGCCATCGAGATCGAAACGGACCGTGGCTTTTTCCATGGCGCGCAGATAACGCAGCGAACCGGTATGGATGCCGAGCGCCGTACGCATGGTCTTGCGATCGAGATCTGGCATGCGCGCCAGTATCTGTTTGTCGATGCCGATCGCCAGCGGCAGGCAATCGCGGAAGGCAGGGAACTGTTGCTGGAACTGTTTGAGCAGGGTGCGCGCGCTAGGAACGGCGCTTGCTGCCGGGGTGGCCGCAGCCGGAGTGGCCGGGGCCGCAGTGTCGGCCGACTCGGCGACTAGACTAGTTGTATTCATTGACTTCATTGTAAGAGCTGGAACCGGAAGGATAGCATGGGCACATTCGCAAGTGCGGGGATTTTATTCATTGAGGCGGTCCGGCGTGATGAGCCGCGAGCACCAAAATGGTGTATGATCCGCCTCTTGCCTTGCGCACGGATTGAGGCAGCGCAGAGGTGTCAGCTAGATGAAAGAGAGCAATCCAGCTCCCGCAGGTTATAAGCGTTCGTTATATCTGGTATTGTTTATATCAATTATCGCGATATCTTGCGTTAGTGCATAATGGGCTTGTCTCCTCTATTTCTTCTTCGAAGTAATAGATTCAAGCCCGTTTTAGCTAGCGGGCTTTTTTTCGTTCTGTCTGGCCCTGCGGCCGCCATGGCCACCACCGCCCCTAGCGAGGGGTGGAGCAGGAATTGGCGCGGTCTGCCGCGCCCTGCGCAACGGGCTTGCTTTAAAAAGCAGGCTTCCCTGGCCCATTATCATCGGGCCACCCTGAACACCGTTCAATCGGGTCCGCACGCGGGACCCGGGTGAATTATTGACTGGAGTTTTAATGACGACCAAAGCCAAAACCCTGACGCTCACCGCCACCAAAGCACCGCGCAAAAGCGCGGCCCCGCTGGCCGTGCCGAAAACGGCGACTTCCTATTTTGTTGAAACGGAAGCGGCAGCGAAGGTCACGGTCGTCAAGAAGCGCTCCTTGCTCGCTGCAGTCGATGCCGCCAGCGATGTCGATGCGCCCGAACTTGCCACGCACATTGGCAATATAGCAGCAAACGAAGAAGTTGCGGTGCCCGTTGTTGTGCGCAAGCGTTCCCGGCTCGCCGTGCGCGACGAATCCGTGGCCGAGGCTTCCGAGCCGGTGGTCAAGCTTGCGCCCAAAGCGCGGGCCGTCAAAAAGCTGCTCGACGTCGAGCCGACCGTGATCCAGACTGCCGGCCAGTCGGTCAGCCAGACTACCGACGCGGCCACGCTGGCGTCGATCGATACGTCCGGCTACCTGCTGCCGTCGGTCAAGGTGCCGGGCCGGCGTGGGCGCAAGCCGAGCGAATTCACGCCTGAAAACGATGAAGTCGCGGCCCTGAACGCGGTCGAGCGTGCCGAACTGAAAGCTGTGTCCAAGGCCAAGGAACGCAAGGCCAAGGGCGGCGTCGTGCTCGCAGCCGACCCGAAAGCAACCGAAGCCGACATGGAGCGGCGCCGTACCCAGATCAAAAACCTGATCAACATGGGTAAAGAGCGCGGTTACCTGACGTATGCCGAAATCAACGACCAGCTGCCGGAAAACATTATCGATCCAGAAGCGGTCGAAGGCATCATTGCCACCTTCAACGACATGGGCATCGCCGTCTACGAGCGCGCCCCTGACGCTGAAATGATGCTGCTGACCGACACGGTAGCGACTGCCACCAGCGACGATGAAGTAGAAGCTGCCGCGGCCACCGCGCTGTCGACGGTCGACTCCGATTTTGGCCGCACCACCGATCCGGTGCGCATGTACATGCGCGAGATGGGCGCCGTGGCGCTGCTCACGCGCGAAGGCGAAATTGAAATTGCCAAGCGCATCGAAGGCGGCCTGAAGGACATGGTCCAGGCCATTTCCGCCTGCCCGACGACGATCGCCGAAATCATCGCGCTGTCGCACAAGATTGCCGCCGACACGATTAAAGTGGACGAAGTGGTCGACGGTTTTGTCGACCTGAACGAATCGGCCACGCCGCAGGCGCCGGCGCCGCACGTGGCCGCCTCCGACGACGACGAGGAAGACGAAGAAGAGCACGAAGAAGAAGACGGCGACGCCAACGGCGGCGCGGCGGGCTTTTCGGCCGAGCAGCTGAACCAGCTCAAGAAAGGCGCGCTGGAAAAGTTCGCCTTGATCGAATCGGAATTCGACAAGATGGCTGCCGCCTTCACCAAGGAAGGTTATGGTTCGGCCAAGTACGTCAAGGCGCAGGAAGTCATCTCCAACGAACTGCTGGGCATTCGCTTCACGGCCAAGGTCGTGGAGAAGTTGTGCGACACGCTGCGTGGCCAGATGGACGAAGTGCGCCACATTGAAAAAGCCGTGCTGGCCATTTGCGTGGACCGCTGCGGCATGCCGCGCGCCCACTTCATCAAGGTGTTCCCGGGCAGCGAGACGGACCTGGGATGGGTCGACCGCGAAGTAGACTGCGCCTATGCATACAGCACCGTGTTGGCCCGTAATGTCCCGGCCGTCAAGGAATTGCAACAGCGAATGATCGACCTGCAGGCGCGCGTCGCCTTGCCGCTGGCTGACCTGCGCAAGATCAACAAGCAGATGGCTGCCGGCGAAAAGCGCGCGCGCCACGCCAAGCGCGAAATGACGGTGGCTAACTTGCGCCTGGTAATTTCGATTGCGAAAAAATACATCAACCGCGGCTTGCAGTTCCTGGACCTGATCCAGGAAGGCAACATTGGTTTGCTCAAGGCGGTTGACAAGTTTGAGTATCGCCGCGGCTACAAGTTCTCGACCTACGCCACGTGGTGGATCCGCCAGGCGATCACGCGTTCGATCGCCGACATGGCGCGCACCATCCGGGTGCCGGTGCACATGATCGAGACGATCAACAAGATGAACCGCATTTCGCGCCAGATCATGCAGGAAACGGGTAGCGAGCCGGATTTGGCGACCTTGGCGCTGAAGATGGAAATGCCGGAAAACAAAGTGCGCGAAATCATGAAGATCGCCAAAGAGCCGATCTCGATGGAAACGCCGATGGGCGAAGATGGCGATTCGCAACTGGGTGACTTCATCGAAGACAACACGACGCTGGCGCCACTGGATGCCGCGCTGCACGCCTCGATGCGCAATGTGATCAAGGAAGTCTTGGATTCGCTGACCCCGCGCGAAGCGAAAGTGCTGCGCATGCGTTACGGCGTAGAAATGTCGAACGACCACACGCTGGAAGAAGTGGGCAAGCAGTTCGACGTCACGCGCGAGCGGATTCGCCAGATCGAAGCGAAAGCGATGAGCAAGCTGCGCCAGCCATCGCGTTCGGACAAGCTCAAGAGTTTCCTGCACAACCACTAAGCAACATCTCGACCCCGGCGGCGTATCCTATCTAACGAGTCGTATCACTATTGGCCGCTTGTCGCATCGTGTTCGAATGACACGACGCGATTGCGGCCACTGGTTTTTGCACGGTACAGCGCCACATCCGCGCACCCGATCAAGTCGTTCGGCGAGGCGCCATGCTCGGGGTAGGTGGCGATGCCGATGGACAACGTGGCCTGTATGCTTACACCACCGAAAGGAATGGCGGTCGCGGCGAATGCGGCGCGCCACTGATCGGCGCGCGCTGCGCCAATGTCCAGGGGCATGTCCGGCAGCAACACCAGGAATTCCTCACCGCCAAAACGGCAGGCCACATCGGTCGCGCGCACGCTTTCCAATAACAATGCCGCCAGTTTCTTCAAGACTTCGTCGCCGCCCTGATGGCCATAAGTGTCGTTGACTCGCTTGAAGTAGTCGACGTCGATCATCATCAGCGTCAACTTTTCCCCCTCGCGATCGCAACGCGCTAACTCTCGCGTCAAGATCGTTTCCAGGTAGCGCCGGTTGTAAAGACCTGTCAGCGGGTCGCGAATGGCTTGCTCTTTCAACTCTGCCTGCCGTTCCCGGATTTCCTCAAGTTGCCACTTCAGCGTTTCGTTGGCGGTATGCAGCGTCTGTTCGCCCCTGCGCAAACGCTCTCGCGTGGTGCGCAATTGCAGATTGCGACTGTAGCCCGCGTTACCAATGGCAAGGAGATAGCATGACATGCCGACCCAGCACAACAGATCAACGGGCGACCCCGTCGCCGGCGAAAAGTGACTGCCAAAGGCGAGAAAGGACATCGCAATGCCGGTTGCAACCGCCAACAGTGCGATCGATATGCCGACGAGCCCGCAGGTGAAGGTGAGATTGATCGATGTGGCATTCCACAGTATGAGTGCAATCATCACGGGAAATTGCAGAAATGAAGTCCAGATCGACATCAGCACAGTGTCGATGAGCAGGTTGTTAATTTCGGCCTGTTGCGTATTGTTGGCGTGGCGGGAACGCAGGAACATCAGGTGGGGGTAGATCAGAAATTGGAGTGCCAGCATGGCCCAGGCGACCTCACCATACCCCTTGCCCCACACATGCATGCCAAGGGCCACGAAAGAAAACGCAAAGGAGGCGGTCCGCAAGTGATAATTCGTGTACACGGCCCAATGCGGACGCGTCGCAGTGCTATCCGCACAAGCCACAGGACTCGGAAGACTTGCGAGTGTGGATTGTTGCACTGTATGGCCTGATCAGAATGGATGGTCGACGTTACAAACGAAGGTTGCCGCAAGGCTGTTTTAGCGGGCAGATCAGAATTCACCAAGAAATAAAAAATGTGGTTCGGACGAGCTCGTGTTGGGATGGGGGAACTGACCTCGGTTGAGGTTTGCTTGCAGTATTGTCGTCAGGGTTGGGCGCCGTAAGGCGTCGTACTGGCTGCGCGTCGGCTTTCAGGGCGAAGTAAGTCCAGATGGCGCCCAGCAGATCTGCCACGCCGAACAGGAAAATGATCGGTGGGCCCAGTTGCAGGACTGCGAAGACAATGAAGGCCATGCACACGATCGCGCGCGCATACACCGACGCTTCGAAAAACGCCTTGCTTTCGTGCGTGGCCAGTACCCATGCATACACGCCCAGCATGAACGCGATCAGACCGACGACATGGATCCATACCTCGGTGGTCGGCGCAATCCGAAACACTGACAGCAAGACGTTGGTCGCCATCATCAGGCCCGCGCCGAGGACGAACAGCTAGAGGGCAAAGACCTTTGCGCTGAGAGCGGATGCGGACATGGATTTCCTTGGACTGAAGAACGGTCGGGGCAAAAAAATGCGCACCCAAATTGCTTCGGGTGCGCCAACAGGCTAGTCAGGAGAGGGGTGCGAGGGTATCGCACCCTGTTTACTATCCGAGGTCCATTTTACATAGAAAAAAGTTGGGAAGTCTCTCCAATTGTTTCAACAATAGACATTTCCGATGCATACGTCTAACCGGTATTGCGCAAGCCCGCCGCCACGCCATTGATCGACAAATGAATGCCGCGATGGACGCGCTCGTCGATCTGCGCCGGGTCTCCGGCCACGGCGCGGTGCCGGTGAATCAGCTCAACTTGCAGGTGGTTCAGCGGGTCGAGATAGGCAAACCGGTTCTGGATGGAGCGCGCCAACAGCGGATTACCCGCCAGCCGCTCATGCGCGCCGGTGATCGTTTCCAGGCAGGTGAGCGTGTTCCCGTGCTCGGCCGCGATGCGCTTGAAAATACGCTCGCGCAGCGCCACATCGGCCACCAGTTCCGCGTAGCGCGAAGCGATGGCCAGATCGGTCTTGGCCAGCACCATGTCCATGTTCGACAGCAGCGTGGCAAAGAATGGCCATCCCTTGAACATGGCTTGCAGCGTTGCGATTTTTTGTTCGCGGTCGCCTTCTTCCAGCCACGCGTTGATGGCCGAACCAAAGCCGTACCAGCCCGGCAGCAGCAAACGGCACTGGCCCCACGAAAAGCCCCAGGGAATGGCGCGCAAGTCTTCGATGCGCTTGGTCGACTTGCGCGACGCCGGACGCGAACCGAGATTGAGTTCGGCGATTTCGGCAATCGGCGTGGCCGAGAAAAAGTAGTCGGTAAAGCCGGGCGTCTCGTACACCAGATTGCGGTAAGCCTTGTAGGCGCGCTCGGACAGGTCGGCCATGATGGCCTCGAAGCCGGCCAGGCGCTCGGCTTTTTTGCCTTCGCCGGCGAGCGGTGTGAGCGACGCTTCGAGCGTGGCGGCGACCAGCAGTTCGAGGTTGCGGCGCCCGATCTCGGCATTCGAAAACTTGGACGCGATGATTTCGCCCTGCTCGGTCAGGCGGATCTGCCCGTTGACGGTGCCCGGCGGCTGCGCCAGGATCGCCTCGTAGCTCGGTCCTCCGCCGCGGCCCACGGTGCCGCCGCGGCCATGGAACAGGCGGATCTTCACGCCCGCATCCTTGAACACTTTCACCAGGTGGATCTCGGCCTTGTACAGCTCCCAGTTCGACGTTAAAAAGCCGCCGTCCTTGTTCGAGTCCGAGTAGCCCAGCATGACTTCCTGCAGCTGCCCCTGTTTGGCGATCAGTTCCTTCACCAGCGGAATCGCCATCCATTCGGCCATGATGCCGGCCGCGCGCTGCAGGTCGGGGATGGTTTCGAACAGTGGAATGACCATCGCGTCGAGGTCATTCGACTTGGTGCGCAGCAGGCCCGTCTCTTTTTGCAGCAGCAGCACTTCCAGCAGGTCGGACACTTCTTCGGTGTGTGAGATGATGTAGTTGCGGATCGCGCGCGCGCCGTAGCGGTCGCGGATTTCGCGCGCGGAGCGCAAAATGGCGAGTTCGGAATCGGCTTCGTCGCTGTACTCGGTATATGGCGAATACAGCAGGCGTGGCTGCGCCAGTTCGGCCAGCAGCAGCGTGACTTTGTCGGCCTCGGACAGCTTGCCGTAGTCCGCTTCCACGCCGGCGCTGGCAAACAGCTCGGCCAGCACGCGCTCGTGCACGTCGGAAGTCTGGCGCATGTCGAGCGAGGCTAAGTGAAAGCCGAAAATGCCGGCCGCGCGCTGCATCGTCGACAGGCGCGGCTTGACCAGCAGCGCGCCATGGTTGGCGGCGAGCGAATCGGCCAGCACTGTCAGGTCGGCCGAAAACTCGGAGGCCTGTGCATAGGGCGCGGCGTTGCCCACTTCCTTGCGCAAGATGTTGGTTGCGCCCAGCATGCGCGTGGTGGCGGCCAGGCGCGCATAAATGCCGATCAGGGCGCGCCGGTACGGCTCGTCGCTTCGGTGCGGCGAATGGTCGGGCGAGGCGTCGGCCAGCGCCTGCAGGGCAGGGCTGGCGCCGACCATCAAGGTCGAAATCGACAGCTCGGCGCCCAGCGCGTGCACTTCTTCCAGGTAAAAATCGAGGATCGTCGTGGCCTGGCGCACCAGCGCGTGCTTCATGGTTCCGGCATTCACGTTGGGGTTGCCGTCACGGTCGCCGCCGATCCAGCTGCCCATCTGGACATAGGCGGCGTCGCCCAGGCTGGTCGCTTCGCCCGGATAGTGGGCGCCGATTTCTTCTTCGATGTCGTCATACAGGCCCGGCAGCTCGCGCAGGAACGTAATGCGATAGTACGACAGGGCGTTGTCGATTTCGTCGGCCACCGTCAGCTTCGAGTAGCGCAGCATGCGCGTTTGCCACAGCGTGGACACGCGCGCGTGCAGCAGCGCGGTGTTGGCCACCCGTTCCTTGGGAGTGAGCGGCAGGTCGCGTTCGGCCAGCAGGCGCGCGATGTCATGCTCGGCGTCGAGAATGGACTTGCGCTGCACTTCGGTCGGGTGGGCCGTCAGAACCGGGGCGATCAGGGCATCGGCAAAGAAAGTGCGCACGGTGTCGCCGCTCACGCCCGCCTGCTTGAGTTTGGAGAGCGCGAAGCTGACGCTGCCCTGTTGCGGCTTGGAGCCTGCCAGCAGGTGGGCGCGGCGGCGGCGGATGTGGTGCTGGTCTTCGGCGATGTTGGCCAGGTGCGAAAAATACGAGAACGCGCGCACTACCGAAATGGTCTGGTTGCGCGTGAGCTTGTGCAGCAGCGCTGTCAGCTCTTCGCCAGCCTGGGCGTCGGACTCGCGCCTGAACCGCACCGCGGTCTGGCGGATCGTTTCGACGACATTGAAGACATCTTCACCTTCCTGGTCGCGCAGCACGTCGCCGAGCAGGCGCCCGAGCAGGCGGATATCTTCTTTGAGCGGGGCGTCCTTGTCCAGGACCGGGGATGTTTCTTGGGCAGCAGCTTGATTTACCATGTTGGACCAGAGTGAAATGTTGGTGCAAAGGCTTATGGCCAGGTTCTGCAAAGGGGGCGCATGATAAAATTTGTGATCTTATGCAGGCGCCGGTAACGATCGCTTCCGCAGTTACGGTTTAACGACAGTGAAAGAATCCGTTTTGAAAGCAACTGAAACTAGTGGTATCCCACCGCAGCAGCCCGACGTTAACGAGCAAGGCAAGCCTGCCTCGCAGGGCATGCCCGTTGCGCAGGAGCGCGCTACAGCGCACCCAACCCCTGCTCACCCCGCCAAGCTCGTCATCGCCTCGCGCGAGAGCCGCCTTGCCATGTGGCAGGCGGAGCATGTGCGCGATCGTTTAGCACTATTATATCCTCAGTGCACAATTGAGATCCTCGGCATGACAACCCGGGGTGACCAGATCCTCGACCGCGCCCTGTCCAAGGTGGGCGGCAAGGGCTTGTTCGTCAAGGAACTCGAAGTGGCGATGGCCGAAGGACGCGCCGACCTGGCGGTCCATTCGCTCAAGGATGTGCCGATGGACCTGCCCGACGGCTTTGCCCTGGCCGCCGTGCTGGAACGCGAAGATCCGCGCGACGCATTCGTCTCGAACGACTACGCCAGCCTGGCCGAGCTGCCCGACGGCGCCATTGTCGGCACCAGCAGCCTGCGCCGCCAGGCGCTGATCGCGGTGCGCTTTCCCAAGCTAGTGATCAAGCCGCTGCGCGGCAACCTGGACACGCGCCTGGCCAAGCTCGACCGCGGCGACTACGCGGCCATTATCCTCGCCGCCGCCGGCCTCAAGCGCCTGGGCCTGCCCGAGCGCATCCGCACGCTGCTCGACCCGCATGACAGTTTGCCGGCCGCCGGCCAGGGCGCCATGGCCATTGAAATCGCGCTTGAGCGCAGCGACGGCATCGACTTGCGCGCGCTGCTCGCGCCCCTGAACCACCTAGCCACGGCGCAGGCGGTGGCCGCCGAGCGCAAGGTGTCCAAGGTGTTCGGCGGCAGCTGCCAGATTCCGCTGGCCGCCTTTGCCACCATCGACGGCGACACCATGCGTTTGCGCGCCATGGTCGCCACGCCCGACGGCACGCGGATGGCCAGCGCGGAAGGCAGCGGCCCGGCCAATCTGCCCGAATACCTGGGCGAGCAAGTATCGAAGCTGTTGGCCGACCAGGATGCGAATGCGATCCTGGCCCAGTGCAAGGCCGAGGCCGATGCTGCCGATGCTGCCGATGCTGCCGATGCCTGATCCCGTCGTCATCACCCGCCCGCGCGCGCAGGCCGACGCGCTGGCGCAGCAGGTGGCCGCATTGGGGCGCGAAGTGGAAGTGCTGCCGCTGCTGGAGATTTTTCCGCTGGCCGACCAGTCCACGCTGGTCGCCACGCTGGCCGATCTGGCGCGCTATGCAATGGTCGCCTTCGTCTCGCCCAACGCGATCGACGCCGCCTTTGCCCACATCGACCATTGGCCGCCCCAGGTGACGCTGGCGGTGCTGGGGGAGGGCAGCCGCGCCGCGTTGGCGCGCCATGGCCTCACCGACGCCAACGCCACCATTGTCAGCCCGCTCGACCCGGCCCGCAGCGACTCTGAAAACCTGCTGCACTCGCTCGACCTGGCCGCGCTCAAGGGTCGGCAGGTGCTGATCGTGCGCGGCGAGAGCGGGCGCGAGCTGATGGCCGACGGCTTGCGCGCTGCCGGCGCCGTCGTCACCACCGTGGCCGCCTACCGCCGCAGCGTGCCGCAGCTGACCGCGCCCTTGCGCGCGCGCCTGCTGCACTTGCTCGAGCGCCCGCATGACTGGATCATCACCAGCTCGGAAGCCCTGCGCGGCTTGCTGGCGCTGGTCGGGGAGCTGGACTCGCCGCTAGCTGTGTCAAAAATGCAACAGCAGAACTTGATCATTCCGCACGCCCGGATTGCCGAAACGGCCGCCATGCTGGGGCTGACCCGCATTACGCTCTGTGGATCAGGCGACGAACGTGTGCTTGCCGCGTTACAATCACGACCATGAACGATTTGCCTACCTTACCTCACTCAGACGCAGAGCGCGGCGTTGACCATGCCGCCGGTCTCGCCGCTGCGGCGCCAAGTTTATCCGCGCCTGCTGCATCTGCCGCACCTGCGCCGCCGGGCCAGGTTGGACTGACGGTGTCCCAGATTTTGCAAAGCCCGCTGAAAATGACGGTGATCGTGCTCGCCATCCTGCTCGCCGCGCTGGCCTGGTCGACCCAGAGCAAATTCCAGCGGCTGCGCCTGGACATGGCCAAGAGCTTGCAAAAGGGCGAAGTGGCGAATGCCGAAACGGCGGCCACGGTACGCTCGGTGCAGGAACTGGCCAAGGATTTGCAGGCCAAGGTCACGCTGCTGGAAAACCGCCAGGTCGAGGCGCAAAGCCAGCAACTGGCGCTCGAACAGCTGTATCAGGACCTGTCGAAAAGCCGCGACGACTGGGCCCTGGCCGAAATCGAACAGGTGCTTTCGACCGCGAGCCAGCAGCTGCAGTTGGCCGGCAACGTGCAAGGCGCCTTGATCGCGCTGCAAAACGCCGACCGCTCGCTGGCCCGTTCCGACAAGCCGCAATTCATCACGATCCGGCGCGCCATCGCCAAGGATACCGACAAGCTCAAGGCGCTCCCTTCGCTCGACCTGATCGGCGTGGCGCTGCGCATCGACACCGTCATCGCGCAGGTCGACACGCTGCCGATGCTGTCGGACGCAAAGCCGGCCTTGCCGGCGCCCGCCGTCAAGCCGAAAAAATTCGACAAGCAAGGCAAGGAGATTGCGCCGGCCGTCGCGGCGGCGCCGACCGACACGTATTTTGGCCGCGCCCAAGCTACCTGGCAGGCGTGGACGCACGAAATGTGGACCGAAATGCGCCAGCTGATCAGGGTGCGCAAGGTGGATCATCCGGAAGCGCTGATGGTCTCGCCCGAGCAAGCTTACTTCCTGCGCGAAAACCTCAAGCTGCGCTTGCTGAACGCGCGCCTGGCGCTCATGTCGCGCAATGAAGCGGCTTTTCGCACCGACATGGCGGCCGCCCAGGATGCGCTGACCAGGTATTTTGACATGCGCGCCGCAGCCCCGCAGTCGGCCCAGGCAATGCTGCGCCAGGCGGAGGCCAACAACGTGGCGATCGATATGCCGTCGCTGGCCGACAGCCTGAACGCTGTCCGCAACTACAAGTCGAAGCCCTAAGCCATGCGTGTACTCATCTGGTTGGTGGTCTTGATGGCCGCTGCGATCTCGCTGGCGGTGACGGCCGAATACAATCCTGGCAACGTGGTGCTGTTTTATCCGCCGCACCGGATCGACATGTCGCTCAACTTGTTCGTGGTGCTGACGGCGGCGCTGTTCATGCTGCTCTATTACGTGCTGCGCGCCGTGCGCGCCACGCTTGCCATGCCGACCAAGGTGGCCGCGTACCGCCAGCGCAAGCGCGAACGCGACGGCAACAAGGGCTTGCGCGACGCCTTGAAGGCGCTGTTCGAAGGGCGCTTCGGGCATGCCGAAAAAGCGGCCATGCGGGCGCGGGAACTGCCCGAAAACGCGGGCTTGGCCGCGCTGATCGGCGCGCGCGCCGCGCACCGCATGCGCCAGTCGAGCCGGCGCGACAACTGGCTGGCCGGGGTGGTCAACGACACGTCGCTCAAAACGGCGCGCCTGATGACCACCACCGAATTGCTGGTGGACGACCATCAGCCGGAAGCGGCGCTTGACGCGGTGGCCGAACTGAACGCCAGCGGCCAGCGCCATATCCATGCGCTGCAATGGTCGATGAAGGCGCACCAGCAGGCCAAGAACTGGCCCGAAGTGCTGCGCCTGGTGCGCTCGCTCGACAAGCACAAGGCGCTGCATCCGGCGCTCTCGTCGCGCCTGCGCGAACTGGCGTACGAGGCGATGCTGTCGGACGGCGCACATGACGCCGAATCGATCCAGCGCGTCTGGTCGACCGTGCCCACGGCCGACCGCGTGAAACCCTACATCGCCGCGCGCGCCGCCGCCGCGCTGAATGCGCGCGGTCTGCACGAGGAAGCGCGCGCCACCGCCGAAGAAGCCTTGCGCGCCGAATGGGACGACCGCGTGGTGCGGGCCTACCGTGATGCGGCCGGAGCGGCCGGTTCGGCCTCGCTGCTGGCCCAGATTGAACATTGCGAAACCTGGATCCGCCAGCGCCCGAATGACGCTGAACTGGCATTGACGCTCGGTTCCTTATGCTTGAAACAAAAACTGTGGGGCAAGGCCCAGCGTTACCTGGAGCAAGCCTTGTCGGACGCGACCGAGCCGCGCATGGTGCGCGAGGCGCATCTGAAGCTGGCGCAGATGCATGAAGCGCTGGGGCAGCAGGAGGAGGCGAATGCCCACTTCCGCCAGTGCGCGCTGGCCAGCATCCTGTAAACGGGTGGCCGCGTTGCTGCGGCGCACCAATTTTTCACGAAAATTCGTTATAATCACGCCATCTGTCAATCTAGCATCCAAGGACAACCCATGAGTTTGAATAAAGTCTCATCCGGCCGCGACGTGCCAAACGATTTCAACGTCATCATTGAAATTCCGATGAATGCCGATCCGATCAAGTATGAAGTGGACAAAGAGTCGGGTGCGATTTTTGTCGACCGCTTCATGGCAACGGCGATGCACTATCCGTGCAACTACGGCTACGTGCCGAACACGCTGTCGGACGATGGCGACCCGTGCGACGTACTGGTGATTACCCCGTTTCCGCTGATTCCTGGCGTGGTGGTGCGTTGCCGCGTGATCGGTATTTTGAAGATGGAAGACGAAGCGGGCGGCGACGCCAAGATTCTCGCGGTCCCGGTCGACAAGATCCTGCCGATCTACAAGCACTGGCAAAAGCCGGAAGACATCAACGACCTGCACCTGCAGCGCATCCAGCATTTCTTTGAGCATTACAAGGATCTGGAGCCGGGCAAATGGGTCAAGATCGACGGCTGGTATGGTCCGGACGAGGCGAAGGCCGAAATCGTGAATGGCGTCGCGGCTTTCAACAAGGCTGAAGCGGCGTAAGTTTCGACGCGGCGTGATAAAAAAAGCTGGCCGCTCGCGCGCCCAGCTTTTTTTTGAACTATTTCTATCCGCAGCACCACCACATCGCAGTACCACTACATCGTCCTCGCGCACGCGGGGACGATGTGTGGGGTGGCGCTACCGCTTGCGAGGGGCGCTCTTGAGCATCCGCAGCTTGCCCACAATCCCGAGCGGGAAGAAGTAAATCGACAGCACAAACAACACCCCCAGCCACAGCATCCAGCGGTCTGGATGAAACGCCTGCGCCAGCATGGGAATGGCCTCCAGCGCACTGGAGCCCTCGGCCATCAACGACTTCAGGTAATTTTGCGCGATGATGAACAGCGTCGCCCCGATCACCGCGCCATACATGGTCCCCATCCCGCCAATGACCACGATCAGCAAAATATCGGTCATCACTTCAAAGCCCAGCATCGGCTTGGGCCCCACATAGCGCAGCCAAAGCGCAAACAGCGCCCCGGCCAGCGCCGCCACGATCGCCGCCAGGCAGTTGGCCCAGATCCGGTACAGCACCGTGTTGTACCCCAGCGCCTCGGCCCGGAATTCATTTTCGCGGATCGCCTGCAGCACGCGACCGAACGGCGAATTGACCAGCCTTAGCAAGAACAGGAACAGCAGCAGGCAGCCGATGAACACGATGTAATAGGTGATCAGCTTGCCGTCGAGCGCACGGCCGAACAGGTCGCCCTCCATCAGCTGGAAGCCGGGCGAGAGCAAGTCCGGCACGCTGAAAGTCTTGCCGTCTTCGCCGCCCGTAAAGTCCGACAGCTGCGAGGCGAGCACCGCAAAGGAAGAGGCGACAGCCAGCGTGATCATGGCGTAAAAGATCGCCTTGACTCGCAGCGCAAACAGGCCCACCACCAGCGCCAGGACCAGCACCAGGGCCAGCGCCGCGAGCAGGCCAACAAACACCGCCGTCCACGTCGGCTGTTCCACGCTCGACAAGCCCAGCCCGACGCCATAGGCGCCGATCCCGAAAAACATCGTATGGGCGAACGAGACGATGCCGGTGTACCCCAGCAGCAGGTCATACGAGGCCACCAGCACGATGTAGACGCAGATGGTGGCCGCCGTGCTTAACGGCCGCGCGCCGCTGGTAATGAAGGGCGCAAGCGCCAGTCCAAGAAAAATGAGCAGCAATGCCGCCGACAAGGTACGGCTGCGCGGCATGTCGCCTGAGAGGATGCGGTTGAACATGGTCGATCTTTCTTAGCGGCGCAGGTTGGAATACATGCCGGCGGGACGCCAGAGCAAAATCGTGATCATCAGCGCGATGTTGGACACCAGCGCAAATTTGGGCGCCAAAAAACCGGCATAGTTGGCCACCAGCGCCATCAGCATCGCGCCAATGAAGCAGCCGCCCACCGACCCCAGGCCGCCGATGATGATTACCACAAAAATCATCACCATCATTTCGCCGCCCATCGAGGCCGTGAGCGACTCCTTGTACAGGCCCCACATCACGCCGCCCAGACCAGCCAACGCGGAACCTGCTGCAAACACGGCGATGAACAGGCGCCGGATGCGGTAGCCCATCGCTTCGACCATTTCGCGGTTCTCGACGCCGGCGCGGATCAACAGGCCAATCTTGGTGCGGTTCAGGACCAGGAACATCACGGCAAACACCACCAGACCGACGACGACCGCCACCAGCCGGTATTTTTCGATGGCCGCGTCGCCCAGCACGATCGCGCCACGCAGCGCGGTGGGCAAGGGCAGCGGAATCTGTTCGGCGCCCCAGATCACGTTGATCAACTGTTCGGCAACGATCATGCCGCCCATGGTGATCAGGATCTGCTTCAAGTGCTGGCCGTACACCGGCTCGATGATGATGCGCTCGAAGGCCCATCCCAAGAGCGCCGTGACCACCATCGCAACAGTGATGGCCAGTGCCAGCACGCCCAGGTTCATCAGCAGCGAGTCGGCCTCCATCCACCCGTGCATCGGGATCAGGACCATGGTCGCGGCATAGGCGCCGACCGAGACAAAGGCGCCGTGGCCGAAATTGAGCACGTCCATCAGGCCAAACACCAGCGTCAGGCCGCTGGCCATGATAAAGATCATCATGCCCATCGCCAGGCCGGCGACGGTGAGCGTGATCCAGGTGGGCAGGCTGCCCACCAGCGGCAGCATGGCGAGCATCAGGATCGGCACCAGCAGCAACGGCGCAATGTCGCGCGGGGCGGCGGCCAGGACGGTGTCGGCGGGCGCGGCGGTGGGCGGCAGCACGCGCGCGACGGTAGGGGGAGTTTGCATGGTCACGGCATCGGTCTTTCTACGCTTTATATATACGCTTATTGGTGCGAGTCGAGCGCGAGCCCGAGCAGGCGCTGTTGCAGGTCCTGGTCGCCGGCCAGTTCGTGCATCGATCCGGCGTGCACAACGCGCCCGTCATCCATCACCGATACGGTGTCGCCGAGCGACTTGACGAAGCTGAAATTCTGCTCGACCAGCAAGATGGTGGTGTCGGTTTCCTTCAGTTCGCGAAACGCGGCGATCAGGCTCTGGATGATGGCCGGCGCCAGGCCCTTGGTCGGCTCGTCGATCAGAATCAGCTTGCGCGGCTCGACGATGGCGCGGGCGATCGCCACCATCTGCTTCTGGCCGCCCGACAGATTGCCGGCCGGGTAATGCCAGAATTTTCTCAAGGCGGGGAAGAACCCGAAGATCCATTCCACGCGCGTGTCGTCAAGCGGGCCGCTGCGGGCGGCCAGCAGCAGGTTCTCGCGCACGGTCAGGTCCGAGAACACGGCCATCGATTCGGGCACGTAAGCGATGCCGGCCTGCGCGATGTCGGGCGTGCTCAAGGCGGAGATCTCGCGCCCGTCGAACTTGACGCTGCCAGCGCTAGCCTTCCACAAGCCCATGATGGTGCGCAGCGTGGTGGTCTTGCCGGCGCCGTTGCGGCCCAGCAGGACCGACAGGCCGCCGCGCGGCACGACCAGGTCGACGCCCTGCAAAATATGGTATTCGCCGATGTGCGTGTGCACGCCGGACAATTGGAGTATCGGTTCAGGCATGTTCAGGTGTTCCCAGGTAGGCTTCCTGGACGATGGGCGAGGCCATCACTGCGGCCGGATTGCCGTCCGCGACCAGGGTGCCGTTGTGCAGGACGATGATGCGGTCGGCCAGCGAGCGCACCACGTCCATCTTGTGTTCGACCAGCAGGATGGTCTTGTTGCCTTCGGCCTTGACGGCGTGGATCAGGTCCAGCACCACCGGCACTTCGTCCACGCTCATGCCGGCGGTCGGTTCGTCGAACATCATGATCGACGGTTCGAGCGCGAGCAGGATCGCCACTTCAAGCTTGCGCTTGTCGCCGTGCGACAGGGCCGCCACGCGCGCGTCGCGCCGATCGGCCAGCGACACGCGCTCGAGGTAGTGCTGGGCGCGTTCAATCAGTTCGGTGTGGCCAAACCATACCGAGAACAGGTTCAGGCCGATGCCGGCGCGGCTTTGCACGGCCAGGCGCACGTTTTCCATCACCGTCAGGTGCGGGAACAGGTTGGTGAGCTGGAAGGCGCGGCCGATGCCGGCCCGGGTGCGCTTGGCGGCGCCCTGGCTGGTGACGTCGACGCCATTCAAGAACACCTTGCCGGAACTGGGCGGCAGCTGGCCCGACATCAGGTTGAAGTAGGTGGTCTTGCCGGCGCCGTTGGGGCCGACGATGACGGTCAGCGTGCCGGGGTAAAAATCGGCGCTGACCTGGTTGACCGCCACATGGCCGCCAAAGCGGATGGTCAGCTCGCGCGTGGACAGGGAAGGTTGGCTCATTGCTCTGACTGACCCGTTAGCGCTTGTTCTTGACCGGCAGCGGCAGTTCGCTGGCCGGAATTTCGCGCACCAGTTCGAGCAAGTCCCATTCGTTTTTCTGGTCCTTCTTGAACTTGAAGTGGTACATGGCCTGCAGCGCCTGGTGGTCCTGTTTGCGGAACGTCATTTTTCCCTTGGGCGTCTCGAAGTCCATGCCTTCCATGGTCGTGATCAGCTTTTCGGTATCGGTCGAATTGGCCTTGAGCAGCGCGTTGTAGACGGCGCTGGCCGCCACAAAACCGCCAGCGGTGAACATGTCGGGCGGCGCCTTGAAGCGCTTGGTGTGCTCGGCCACCAGCCAGTCGTTCATTTTGTTTTTCGGGAAATCATAGTAGTAATAGATGGTGCCCTGGGTGCCGGCGTAATTTTTCCAGGTCTTCATCACGGGCAGGATATTCCCGCCTGGCGAAAGGATGATGCCGTAGCGTTCAGGCTTCATGTCGGCCAACTTGTTGAGCGGATGCGCTCCGGCCCAGATCACTTGCAAGATGCGCGGCTGCGGCTTGTCTTTGAGTGCATTGAAGATGCGCTGGGCTTGCGCGGTAAAGTCGGTGGTGGTGGCCGGCGCGTATTCCTCGTGCACGATGGTGGCCTTGCTGCCGGTGGCAGCGAGCGCTTCGCGCGCGGCCTTGATCGCGTCCTTGCCGAAGGCGTAGTCCTGCGCCAAAAAGGCGATGCTGCCGCTTTTCAGGGTGCTGGACGCGGCCAGGGCGTCCTGCATCGAGCTGCGCGCGGTGCGAAAGATGTAGCGGTTCCACTTGTCGCCGGTGATGGCGTCGGCCACGGCCGGCTCGACGATCAGGATTTTCTTGTATTCCTGGGCCACCGGCAGCATCGAGATGGCCGAGCCGGACGAGGTGGTGCCCACCGCGATGTCGGCCTTGTCGTCGCCGTAGGCTTCGGCCAGCAGCGTGCGCGCAAGGTCCGGTTTGCTCTGGTCGTCCTTGACGATGACTTTGAGCTTGCGGCCATTGATTTCCATCTTGCCGCCGGTGAGGTACTCAAGGCCCATCATGAAGCCCGTTTCGGTCTCCTTGGCGTACACCTCCAGTGCGCCGGTCTTGCCGGCGATGAGGGCAACTTTCAAGTCCGGTCCGGCGGCCAGGGCGGGAACGGCCAGCGTGCTGGCGAAGGCGGCCAGGATGGCTGCGGCTAGGGTGGTCCTCTTGTTCATGCGTGTCTCCTTGAATGCTTATTGTTCGTCTAAATGCGCGTCTGAGCGTCTAATCTACTTGCGACAAAAATTGTTGTATTGCTTCGCGCGCCGGCGGCTCGGTGAGCATTGGCGCGTGGCCCACGCCCGGCACCTCGGCATACAGCATGGTGGGCGCCGCACGGCGCATGTAGCCGGCTTCTTTCTCTTCCATCAGGTCGGACAAGGCGCCGCGCACCAGCAGCGTCGGGCGATTGTGCGCCAGGCGCCGGAACGCGACGCGGCCAGCCCAGGAAGTGCTTTTCAGCTTGCCGGTCTGCAGAGCGACTGCGATATTCGGATCGTACCTCAGGACCAGCTGGCCCTGCTCGTTTTCGGCAAACGCGCGGCGCGCCCATTTTTGCCATTCCTGGTCGTCATTGCCGGGAAAGGCGGGCAGGTTGATGGCGCGGATGTAATCGGTGGCCTCGTCCCACGAGGCGGGCGCGCACGCTTTGCCCGCGTAGCCTGCAATGCGCGACAAGCCCTTGGGGGAGATGATGGGGCCAACGTCGTTCAGGACGGCGGCGGCAATCAGGGGAAGGCGGCGCAACGCCAGCGTCATGGTGATCAGGCCACCCATCGAGGTGCCCACGAAGACGGCGCGGGCGATGCCAAGGTCGTGCGCCAGCTTGATGACGTCGCCGGCGTAGGTGGCGGGGTTGTAGTGGCTGGGATCTGGGTCGCGCGCGGACTTGCCGCGGCCGCGCACATCGACGGCGATCACGCGCCGTCCAAGGCCGGCGATCCAGGGCGCCAGCTCGTCGAAGTCCGACGAATTGCGCGTCAAGCCATGGATGCAGATGACGGGCAGCCTGGCTTGGCCCCCGTGCGAGGCGTAGTCGCGTGCATACAGCGACAGGCCGTCGGTGCTCATGAAGCTGAGGTCAGTATAAGTGGACACGGCGGGCATCGTCGAGGTGAATGAGGACGCAGCATCCCGCAACCGGCGCTAAGAGCCGGTTGCGGGTGCTGCTTGCGAGATCCGCGGTTTGAGGCTGTGGAACGCTTAGAAGCGGTATTCCATCGACGCCGACCAGGTGCGCGGCGCGCCGTAGAACGCGGTCAGGGTACCCTCGGCACCCAGGGTCGGGAACAGATAGCCGCCGGTCTTGTAGTGCGTGTCGTTCAGGTTTTTCCCGTGCACGCTGTAGCGCAGCTTGTTGTTCGCGCTGGTCCACACGATGCTGGCGTCGTAGATCTTGTAGGCATCCTGGTCCAGCGCCGAAGGGGTCTCGAACTGGTAGGTCTTGGCCTTGTACGATGCACTGCCGATCAGGCTGACCTTGCCGGCGTTACCGCCCAGCGACAGCGGAAAGTCATAGTTGGCGCGCAGGTTGGCCGAATTCTTCGGCGTGTTCTGGAACACCCTTTCGCCGGCGATGTTGACCAGCTTGTTGACGCCATTGACTGGCCGCAGCGCGAGGAACTCGGTGTACTCGGCATCGATATGGCTGTACATGCCGGACACGCTGAAGGCGTTGGTCAGGCGCGCGCTCGCTTCCAGTTCGATGCCCTTGATGTCGGCCTTGCCAGCATTGGTGGTAATGCCGGCAAAGCTGTCGTCGACGCCGTCGCCGTTGGTGTCGATCGCCACCGAGCTTGGAATCTGCACATCCTTGTACTTGCTCTTGAACAGGGCGATGTTGGTCAGGATGCGACCGCCGTTGTACTGCGACTTGAGGCCCAGTTCGACCGTGTCGATGGTCTCCGGCAGGAAGCCGCGCTTGACCGTTGCGACGTTCAGCTTGGAGCCGGTGACGTTCACGCGCGGATCGAACCCGCCGCCCTTGAAGCCGCGCGCATAGCTGCCATACACGTTCTGGTTTGGCGAGGCCTTGTAAGCGAGGCCTACTTTAGGCGTGAACTTCTTGTCTTCGCGGACCAGTTCACCGTGATTCAGGTCGGTCTGGACCAGGAAAAAGGGATTGGCAGGGCCGCCCATTTCAGGCGAGCCGTTCATGCCGGCATAGGCCTTGCGCAGGATGCCTGCCTTGCGCTCGTCGACCGTGTAGCGTCCGCCGACCGAGACGCTGAGCGCGTCGCTGATGTTGTAGCTGCCGTCGGCAAATACCGCCCAGGCCTTGGTGTCGATGTCGCCCACGGTGAACACCGAGGCGCCCGCCACGATGGTGTCGAACTGATTGAACGCATTGGCGTCGATGTAGTACACGCCGGCCACGCCCTGGATTTTGTCGCCGGTGTAGGTGGCTTGGAATTCCTGGCTCAGCTGCTTGTTGGTGTAGTACGCAGGCACGTGGAAGTCGGTGACGGACAAGGAATCAAAGTCGATCGGCGCGTAGGAGCTGTCCTTGCGCGAAGCGGTCACGGACTTGAGCGTGAGCTTGTCGCTCATGCGGTATTCGATCAGGGCGGCCACGCCGTGGGCCTTGACCTTTTGTTCGTGGCCCAGGGCCAGGTTCAGGTTGGCGCGCGTGTCGTACACGTTTTCGAGGACAGGCGCGCCGCTGGTGCGCCCGACGGTCAGGCGGTGGCCATTGCGTGGATGCGAATTGTCTTCGGTGGCGTCGCCGGAGAGGCGGATGAACAGTTCCGGGGTCGGCGTAAATTCTGCCGACAGGCGCAGCGCGGCGAGGTCCTTGTCGTAATTGGGCTGGCCATTGAACAGGTTGGTGCCGTAGCCGCCGCGGTCAAACTTGCCGAACGTGCCGCCGATGCGGGTGGTGTCCGAGAGAGGCGTGCTGGCGGTGACGACGGCTTCGCGCTGCTGGTAGGTGCCGACCGTGAGGCGGGTGCGGATATCGGTTTGCGGCGCCAGCTTGCGCGTGACGTATTTGACGGCGCCGCCGATGGTGTTGCGCCCGTACAGCGTGCCTTGCGGGCCGCGCAGCACTTCGATGCGCTCGACGTCGTAGATCTCCGCCACGGCGCCTTGCGGGCGGGCCAGGTAGATGTCGTCCAGGTAGATGCCGACACCGGCCTCGAAGCCTGCCAGGGGATCTTGCTGGCCGACGCCGCGGATGAAGGCGGTCAGGGTCGAGTTGGTGCCGCGCGACGCCTTCATGGTGGTGTTGGGCAGGGCCAGGGCCAGGCCGGTGATGTCGGGGATGCCTTGCTTGGAGAGCTGGTCGGCGTTAAACGCAGTCACCGACACTGGCACGTCCTGCAGCGTTTCCTCGCGCCGGCGGGCGGTCACGACGACCACGTTCGGGTTGTCGTTGTTGCTCGCGGCGGGCGCTGCGGCGTCGCTCTGGGCGTGGGCCGAACCCATCGTGGTTCCCATCAGGGCGATGGCGGCGGCGACGGAGCGGTTCAGTAATTTCAGCTTGGTGCTGGTAAGACGCATGACAGATGTCTCCTAGGATTATTATTAGTGGTATGCGGTCAGAATCGCATGGCATGCAGTGTGCCTGCATTCGTTTTTGCGCGAAAGACAACAACACGCCCACCGACTGTGCATAAATGCACATCGCGAGCTGAGCGTATGGTATGACAGGATGTACGTACAAAATCTTCGTTTAATTTGATCCTGCGCAAGGTGTACAACGCACTATTTGCCAGCGAGTTGTGCACTAGTGCACAATATGCAAAACGAATACAACAATCATCCGAGACACTTCCCATGAATACACTCCCAGAGTGGACCGATTTGCGGTTCTTTCTTGAATTGGCGCGCGCCGGCACCTTGTCGGGCGCGTCGCGCCGGCTCGAGGTGGAGCACACCACGGTTGCGCGCCGCATCGACCGGCTCGAAATCCAGCTCGGCACCACGCTGTTCGACCGTTCGCGCGAAGGCTACGAATTGACCGACATGGGATTGGCGCTGTTGCCCCATGCCGAGGCGATGGAAAGTGCGGCGCTGGCCGCCACCGAGCAGATGAGCGGCGGCGAAGTGTCGGTGCACGGCGTGGTGCGCCTGGGCGTGCCGGAGCTGTTCGCGGTGCGCGTGGTGGCGCCGCTGCTGGTGGCGATGCTGCAGTCGAATCCCGAGCTGAGCGTGGACCTGCTGGTGCTGCCGCGCTTTGCCAACCTGGCCAACCGCGAGGCCGATCTGGGCGTGATGCTGGACCCGCCCAGCACGGGGCGCTACATGATCACCAAGCTTGCCACGTTCCGGCTGTACGTGTGGGCCTCGCCTGCATACCTGGCCACGCACGCGCCGATCTTCGCGCACGCAGATCTGGCGCAGCATGATTTTGTCGACTACGTGCAGGACCGGCTGGCCAGCCGCGAATTGAGCTATCTGGACGAACTGGGATTCACGCCGCGCCGGCGCCTGTGCTGCACCGGCATGCCGGCCCAGATCGAGGCGGCTTCGCTGGGCATGGGGCTGGTGATGGCGCCGCCGTACGCGGTGCCCGACGACGGGCGCCTGGTGCCGGTGCTCGACCAGTTTTTTGCGGAGCGTTCGTTCTGGCTGGCAGCGCCCACCGATTTGTACCGCCTGCAGCGGGTGCGGGCGGTGTGGAACATGCTGCGCGAGTATGCAGATGGTAAACCGGCTCTGTTCGTGCATGCGGATGGCGAGCCGGCCAAGCCGCGCCAGGTAGGGCCGCGGCGTTAAAGGGGCGAGTCGATAAAGGGGCGAGTCGATAAAGGGGCGAGTCGATAAAGGGGCGAGTCGATAAAGGGGAGCGTCGTCAAGTCAGCCGTGACAGCAGACGCACAGCTTGTTGCCGTCCAGGTCGCGGAAGTAGGCGCCATAGAAGTTGGGGTGATAGTGAGGCCGCAAGCCGGGGGCGCCTTCGCAGGCGGCGCCGTGCTCGAGGGCGGTGGCGTGGGCCAGGTCGACGGCATCGCGTGATGGCGCGAGCAGGGCGGTCATCTGGCCGTTGCCGGGGGTGTGGGGTTGTCCGTTGAACGGGTGGCCGATCAGGAACAGGGGGCGCGGATGGGTAGGCGAGACCCAGCCGGCCCAGGGTGTGGCGGGGTCGGCGAATTTTAGCTGCAGGCCGAGCGTGGCCATGACGGCCGAGTAGAAGGGCAAGGCGCGTTTGAAGTTAGTGATGCCGATGAAGACGTGCGAAATCATGCGGCTCCTTCGGATGGGTATCGTTGATCTGATTGTTTAACCGAACCGCGACCGTCCCCACGCGAGGATGCGCTTATGCATCCTTGAACGGATTGCGGTCATTGAGTTCATCGATATACTCATCGATCCCGCCTTTTTCACGCGCCAGAAAACGCTCGATCGCATCGGCAAAGGCCGGATGGGCCAGCCAGTGCGCGGACCAGGTCTTGGTCGGCAGGAAACCCCTCGCCATTTTGTGTTCGCCCTGCGCGCCGCCCTCGAACACGGCGATTTTCTGCTCGATGCAAAACTCCAGCGGCTGGTAATACGCTGTCTCGAAGTGCAAACAAGGCACGTGTTCCAGTTCGCCCCAATAACGCCCGAACAAGGTATCGGCGCTGTGAATCACCAGCGACGCGGCCACCGCCTTGCCCTCACGCTCGGCAAACACAAGCAGTATGTTCTCCGGCATGGTGCTGCCGATGCGCTGGAAAAAATCGAGGTTGAGATAAGGCGTGGAGCGGTGCGCCTTGTAGGTGTGCTGGTAGCAGCGGTTGAACAGGCGCCAGTGGGCATCGGTCGCGTCAATCCCGCGCACGCGCCGCATGGTGATGCCCGCCTCCTGTACCTTGCGCCGCTCGGCCCGGATGTTCTTGCGCTTTTTCTTCTCCAGCGTGCCGAGGAATTCCTCAAAGTCCCGGTAGCCCGCATTGAGCCAGTGGAACTGCACGCCGCTGCGCAGCATGAAGCCGGCGTCGGCCAGCTGCTGCACCTGCTCTTCGGGCGGATACAAAATATGGGTGGACGAGACGTCGGACGAGCGCTGCGTGGCGCACAGTACCTCGATCAGCGCCGCACGGGCGCGTTCGTCAACGGCCAGCAGGCGCGGCCCGGTGACGGGGGTGAACGGGATCGCCGACAGCAGCTTGGGGTAGTACTCCACGCCGTTGCGATGGTAGGCGTCGGCCCAGGCCCAGTCGAACACGTACTCGCCGTACGAGTGGGTCTTGACATACAAGGGCATGGCGGCGGCCAGCTGGTCGCCGTCGTACAGGGTCAGGAACTGGGGCTGCCAGCCGCTTTCGACGCTGGCGCTGCCCGACTCGTGCAGCGCGTGCAAAAAGGCGAACGACAGGAATGGATTGGCCTTGTCCTGCTTGGCCGCCAGGGCATCCCAGGCCGGCTGGCCGATGTCGGAAAGGGTAGAGACGATATGCGTGCGATAATTCATGTGTCCATTCTACGCAAAAAGGCGCGCGCCGTTTTCCTGGCGCGCGACGCCCCTTTGCCACACCTAGAAAGCACTGCATGAAGAACGATTTTTTCAATCTCTATACCCATGGCTTTGCCCGCGTCGCCGTCGCCATACCGCGCTGCAAAATCGCCGATCCGGCCTTCAATGCCGCGCAAACGATTGCGCTGGCGCGCCAGGCGCAGCAGCAGGGCGCCGTGCTGGTCGCGTATCCCGAACTGGGCCTGTCGGCCTACACCTGCGACGATCTGTTTCACCAGGCGGCGCTGCTGGACGCCTGCGAGGCGGCGCTTGGCCTGGTGGTCGAGGCGTCCAGGGATATCGATGTGGCGCTCGTGGTCGGCCTGCCGCTGCGGGTTGATCATCAACTGTTCAACTGCGCGGCAGTGGTGGCGGGCGGGCGTATCCTGGGACTGGTACCCAAGTGCTACCTGCCCAATTACGGCGAGTTTTACGAAGCGCGCCAGTTCAGCGCGGCCGACAGTGCCGTGTCAACCCAGGTGCAGCTGCTCGGCCAGGAGGTGCCGTTCGGCGCCGGTTTGCTGTTCGAGATCTCGAACATCAAGTCGATGCGGTTTCACATCGAGATTTGCGAAGACGTGTGGGTGCCGATTCCGCCGTCGTCGTTTGCCGCGCTGGCCGGGGCCACCGTGCTGGTGAACCTGTCGGCGTCGAACGTTTTGGCCGGCAAGAGCGCCTACCGCCATCAACTGGTAGGCCAGCAGTCGGCGCGCTGCCTGGCGGCCTATCTCTACAGTTCGGCGGGCTTGGGCGAATCGTCGACCGACCTGGCGTGGGACGGGCAGGCGCTGATTTACGAAAAAGGCGAATTGCTGGCCGAGTCGGAGCGCTTCAAGGACGGCTCGCACATCCTGTTTGCCGATGTGGACCTGGAGCGCATGTCGCGCGAGCGCATGCACCAGACCACGTTCGCGGACTCGGTGCGCAGGCATGCCGGCGAGGTTGCCGCGTTCAAGGTGGTGCGCTTCGGCCTGCAGATTGCGCGCGGGCAGGCGCTGCCGCTGGCGCGCACGATCGAGCGTTTTCCGTACGTCCCGCAAGACCTGGCGCAGCGCGACGTGCGCTGCACCGAGGTGTACAACATCCAGGTGCAGGCGCTGGTGCAGCGCCTGTCGCAAAGCGGCATGCAAAAAGTGGTCATTGGCGTGTCGGGCGGGCTCGATTCGACCCATGCGCTGCTGGTGTGCGCCAAGGCGATGGACCGCCTGGCGCTGCCGCGCGCAAATATCCTGGCCTACACCATGCCGGGCTTTGCGACCAGCGAGCGCACGCTGCGCCAGGCGCGCGAGCTGATGGAAGAAGTCGGCTGCAGCGCGGACGAGATCGATATCCGGCCCAGCTGCGTGCAGATGCTCAAGGACCTGGGCCATCCGTTTGCTAAGGGCGAAGAAATCTACGACATCACGTTTGAAAACGTGCAGGCGGGCGAGCGCACCAGCCATCTGTTCAGGCTGGCCAACTACCATGCGGCGATGGTGATCGGCACGGGCGACCTGAGCGAGCTGGCGCTGGGCTGGTGCACCTATGGCGTGGGCGACCATATGTCGCACTATAACGTGAACGCGAGCGTGCCCAAGACCTTGATCAGCCATCTGGTGCGCTGGGTGGCGGAGACCGGCACCATTGGCGTTGTCGGGTCGGGCACGCTGCTGGGCATTCTGGATACCGAGATCAGCCCCGAGCTGGTGCCGGGCAAGGCCGGCGACGAGAAGCCGGCCCAGATTACGGAAAACGTGATCGGGCCTTACGAACTGCAGGATTTTAATTTGCATTACATTTTGCGGTACGGCTTCGCGCCGTCGAAGGTGGCGTTTCTATCATGGTCGGCCTGGCAGGAGCGCTATACGCTTGCCACGATCAAAAAGCACCTGGGAACTTTTGCATATCGCTTCTTCAAGACCAGCCAGTTCAAGCGCTCGTGCGTGCCGAACGGGCCAAAGGTGGGCAATGGCGGATCGCTGTCGCCGCGCGGCGACTGGCGCGCGCCGAGCGATTCGGAAGCGACCGTGTGGCTCGAAGAGCTGAAGAACATTCCGGATGTCGATTAGAATAGCAGGCAAACCGGCACTATTTAAGGAGCATCAGAAATGAAACAAATTACCTGTGTGATCAAGCCGTTCAAGCTCGACGAAGTGCGCGAGGCGCTCGCGGAAGTGAATGTGACGGGCTTGACCGTGACGGAAGTGAAGGGTTTCGGGCGCCAGAAGGGCCACACGGAACTGTATCGCGGCGCTGAATATGTGGTTGATTTTCTGCCCAAGGTGAAGATCGAAGTGGTGGTTGACGACAGCATGTCCGAGCAAGTGGTCGACGCCATCATCAAGGCTGCGCGCACCGGCAAGATTGGTGACGGGAAAATTTTTGTGCAGGATGTGGAGCAGGTGATCCGGATTCGTACCGGTGAGACGGGGCCGGATGCGGTGTAAAAAAGCTAAGCGTGTGCACTCTTCAGATTGCGCACGGGCTATCAAACTAATGGGTGACAAAGCGGTGTAACGATGCGTCAACACGTCGTTGCGGGACCATTGTACCCATGCGGAATGCTCAACCGCTTGGGCGTGCATCCGTAGGATTACCGGCAGCATCATATGGGTATCGCAGCCATCATGGTTAGCTGACCTCCTGACCAAAGTTTCGCGGAATAGGCATCATCGAGATGCCATCCACTGCCTGCCGCGACACGTTCCACGGTTTTTCCAATCGAATGCCGAGGAACAAGCACTTTTCGGCCGCTGCCTACCCGACGATGTGCCTGGCAAATGGTTGCGCTGTTGTCGCGCGCTGTTGCCGCGCGCTGTTGCCGAGCGCTGTTGGCGCCAGCGGGTACTACTGGCCCAGTCCAGCCTTGCATTCGCTCCATGCCATCTTGTAACTACGCCCCAGGTTTGAGAATTGACAAATCAATCGGGATTGCGCACACTTACAAAAAATATAAATTTATACATATGTTAATATTTTGCGCTTGCGACGAACCGCAGGCCAGCGCAGGGCCGGGCATCATTGCGGACGCTACATTGCATAATTAAACAAGGGGAAGTATGCCAATTACTGCAAAAGCCGGAGCCGCTTCCGCTTCAATTTCCCCACGGCGACCATCGTGGGCAGATATGAAAAAATATTATCCGGATGTCAGCGTCCAGACTCCCGAGCTTTACGATTCGAAAATAGGCGGTGCCTTTGTCAAGCTATACGCCCAGCCGGGCTATCAAAATACGTGCGCCGTTCGAATGTCGTATGCGCTCAATAGGAGCGGCCTGAAGCTGCCAAAAGCACCAAGTGGTGCGAGTGTTCAAGGCGGGGACAACTATATTTATTGGCTGCGTGTCATCGATTTGAAGGCTGAGCTTGCTCGCCGTTTTAAAGGTGCCGACGAAGAGTTGAACCTGACGGTTATCCCAAACTCATTGCTTCAAGATAAGGAGGCGATGAGCGCAATATTCAAGACGCGGGTTAAGGAAGGTCAACGTTTCATCGACGAAAAGCTTAACTCGAAAAGTGGCATAGTTGTTTTTGAGGTGGCGGGGTGGGGGGACGCCACAGGTCATTTTACGTTGTGGGACGGAAACTCAAAGAAGCTTTCTTATGCTGACGGGCATGAACAGCCCGGCAATAACTCGTATTATTTTTGGCTTACCCGACTGAACGAAGCCGCCAAGTATAGCTTGGTGCAGGTTGTCAAAGTTAAATTTTGGGAACTGAAATGATGAAGTCGGCAGCCGCTGCGATTGTTTTTGCGTTGGTTGCGTTGATCTCGCTTTCTTGTACCTCTGCGGAGCTATGCCCATCTACAGACAGCAAGCACGAGTGGTCCAGTGAATGTTTTGCTGGTTCCGGGGCGGCACGGCATGTGAAGCCGAAATACGTGAAGAATATTGTCCCTAACAAGGCTGGCTTCGCCACTCTAATCATTGGTAATCCTCGTGAGCTCGTTGCTGTAGACGGCAGCGGTGCCATCAAGATTCCAAATATTTTTTACACGGGAGATTTTGATTTTTCCGATGCCAAGCAAGGTTTGGGTCGATTTCAAATTGCCGAAGTCAACCTTGCGGGTAAGGAAGCGAGCAAGTGTGGCTATTTTGACGTTCGTAACTTCAAAATTGTGATCCCTGCCATATACGATCAGTGCTTGGCATTCACAGACTCTAGCGCGACGGTCTGCACGAATTGCGAAAAATATTGCACGGAACCCGAGTGCCAGAACAGTATTTTGGTCGGCGGCCAAGGTTTTAAAATTAGCAATACAAATCGCGTTATCCATCGATTTGACCAGCGTCCCTTGGATAAGGCTTGCGGTGGCCAGCCCGGAAAAATTATGAGGATCACGGAGCTCAGTTCCTACCTTCAATGCGGCGTTACTCCTGACAATCCGTTCAAAATTAAACCGTAACGCTATTTTATCAATTTGTTATCCATAAAAAGAGGGATCTCTTGTCAGGTGAAATTATTCGACAAGGTGATCCAACGAGCCACCATGGGAAGGGCGTTGCTCTCGCCGGCATGAGGCGAGGGGGAGCAGTGCCGATACGGCTAACGGCATAGGTTTATACACAAGTGCGCGTGGATCAATTCCTCCTTCTAGACCACGCCCCCGCTAAAAATCGTTTACTTTCAAGCACTTAAAATTGTGCTTGTAAACTTTTGAAATGTCAGGCTTACTATTGCCTTTTTCTCAACGGTATTATGACTGATACGACGCAGTGGGTGGAAGACGAATTTGCGGAAATTGACCTCGGCGATGCGCGCCTGGACAAGCGTGCGAAGCTTTTGATGGCCCGGTTTTCGGGCAACCCGACGGCGAGTATTCCGAAGTCCTGCAACGGCTGGGGCGAGACTGTGGCGACCTATCGTTTCCTAGAGAACGACACCGTGGATTGGCGCGACATCATGGCGCCGCACTGGGAGAAAACGCAGGAACGGATGACTGAGTACCCGCTGGTGTTGTGCCTGCAGGACACCACGGAAATCAATTTCAACGGGCAGCAGATCGAAGGGCTGGGGCCGCTCAGCTATGAAGTGCAGCGTGGCATGTACCTGCATCCGACCATTGCGGTGACGCCGGAGCGCCTGCAACTGGGCGTCGTTGACGCGTGGATGTGGGCGCGCGAACTGCGCGATGCGCAAGGCGTGCGGCCAGGACAAAAGGAAAGCAAGCGCTGGACCGAGGGCTATGAGCGGATCGCGGAAATGGCCGCCGACATGCCGACGACGCGGCTGGTGTACGTCGCCGATCGCGAGGCCGATATCATCGAAATGATGCGGCGCGCCAAGCAGTTGGGCACGCCTGCCGACTGGCTGGTGCGCGCCAAAACGAATCGCGCTTTGCCCGACGGGGAGAAATTGTGGGCGCACACGCTTGATGGCGAATCCTTGGGCGGGATCGCCTTCACCATCGGGCCACGCGAGAAGCAGAAGGGCCGCAAGGTCAGGCAGCAGCTCTGGGCCAAGCGGGTCGTACTGCCGGCCGGACGCGGAACCACCGTCGAGGCCACCTGCATCATTGCCCGCGAGATCGATGCGCCGCCCGGCGTCGAGCCCATCGAGTGGCGTTTGCTGACCAACCGTACGGCGACGACGCTCGACCAACTTATCGAGTTGATCGATTGGTATCGCGCACGCTGGGAGGTAGAGATATTTTTCCATGTGCTCAAGAACGCCTGCAAGATCGAAGCCATGCAACTGGGCCACATCGACAAGATCGAGCGCGCCCTTGCCTTGTTCATGGTCGTGTCCTGGCGTATCGTCTACTTGATGCGCTTGGGCCGAACCTGCCCACATCTCGATGCCACTCTGTTCTTCGATCCCGACGAGATTCGGGCGGCCTATCTGCTTACAAAGGAACGCAGACCAACTCAGGCGCCAACACTCAACGAGGTACTGCGCCAGATCGCCAAGGTGGGCGGTTTCCTTGGACGCAAGGGCGACGGCGAGCCAGGCGTGAAAACCATTTGGCAGGGAATGGTAGATGTCCGGGTTGCTGCCTTCACCATACAAGCACTCCGGGACGAAGGTTCATGAGTTGTGTATAAACCTATGGGCTAACGGCCTTGTTGCGTTGGCGACAGTCGTGCCTGCAGCAGGTGCCGCCTCTCTAACCGCTCAAAACCCCTAACGAGTAAGTTAGTGCCCCATCCGCATATCAAAGCGCCAGGTAATCAAACGCAGCGCCGTGATGACCATCGCACTCGACCAGAGCGCAAGATCCGGCTCAGCGCCGAATTTTTTCATCAGCAAATACATCCAGCTGCCGATAAACGCGCAAATCGCGTACGGCTTGCCATCCCTGAACACCATTGGCACTTCGTTACACACAATATCGCGCAGCACGCCGCCAAAAATGCCGGTGATGACACCCATCATCGATGCAATAAAAATCGGCATATGCGCGTCGAGCGCGGACGCCACGCCCGAAATGGCAAACAATCCCAGTCCGACCGCGTCGGCGATGACGATCATGCGTTCCGACACCACTTGCCGCAGCGTGCGAATGGCGGGTGCGGCGACCAGTGCCAGGATAAAAATCAGAATGGCGTATTCCTGGTGCGTGACCCAGAACAGGGGCCGCTTGTCGAGCAGGATATCGCGCAGGGTGCCGCCGCCAAAAGCGGTGATAAAGGCGACAGTAAATACGCCGACCAGATCCATCCGCTTGCGCCGCGCCTCGATAAACCCCGAGAACGCGCCCACCAGGATTGCCATGATTTCGATGAACTTAATAAGGGTCATGCATTACCGTCGGCGAAGGTGGGCGAAAGTTGAGCCTAGCACGCCCTATGCGGACTTGGTAAACCGGAATAAATAAGCCCTTACTTGGCGTTGAGCGCCCCTTTCAACAGCACGATCAGGGCGCCGTGATTGCGTCCGTCCACATTGGCGGCGCAAAAGGCGATCACGTCATCCTTTTGCTCGAGCCAGCTGTGTACCATGGAACGCAGCACCGGCTCGCCGCCAGCCGAGCCGAGGCCCTTGCCGTGAATCACGCATACGCAGCGCAGCTTGCGCTTCATGGCGCGCGACAAAAAATCGCCCAACTGGTCGCGCGCGGTGTCGCGCCGCATGCCGTGCAGGTCGAGTTCATCCTGCACCGGCCAGTAATTCTTGCGCAGCTTGCGCACCACGTCCGAGCCGACCCCGGCCCGCGTAAAACTCAGGCTCCGGTCATCGTCAAGCAAGTGATCGACCTCAAACTGGTCCGACAGCGATTCGCGCAGCACGGCAGCGTCATCTTCAGCCTGGGAGCGGGGCCGGGCCGGCTTGACCGTGACGTTGATGCCGGGCGGCGCATTGGGCACGTAGCGGTTCGATTCAGCAATCTTCTTGACGCCACCGAGCGCGGTACGAAACAAGCCGGCTTCCTGCTTGAGCACCCGTTCTTTTTCCTCGCGCTCGGCTTTTTCGATGGCGCGCGCCTGGTCCTGCTCCTTGAGCGTTTCGCGCAGGTAATTGAGGTCAGAAAAGTCTTTCATCGACGCCATATTGCTTCCTTAGTCTTCCAGGCTTTCCAGGTAGCGCTGTGCATCGAGCGCCGCCATGCAGCCGGTGCCGGCGCTGGTGATGGCCTGGCGGTAAATGTGGTCTTGCACGTCGCCGGCGGCAAACACACCGGGAATGGTGGTCTGCGTGGCCATGCCCTGCAAGCCGGTCTTGGTGACGATGTAGCCGTCCTTCATCTCGATCTGGCCTTCGAAAATGCTGGTGTTCGGTTTGTGGCCGATGGCAATGAAGACGCCGTGCACGGTCAGCGGCGTGACGGTGCCGTCAACGGTCGACTTGATGTTCACGCCGGTCACACCGCTGTCGTCGCCCACCACTTCGTCGAGCGTGTGGTTGTACTTGATAACGATCTTGCCTTCGGCAGCCTTGGCATTCAGGCGGTCGATCAAAATGGCTTCGGCGCGGAACTTGTCGCGGCGGTGGATGATCGTCACCTTGGACGCGATATTCGACAGGTACAGCGCTTCCTCGACCGCGGTATTGCCGCCGCCAACCACGGCCACTTCCTGGCCCCGATAGAAAAAGCCGTCGCAGGTAGCGCAGGCGGACACGCCTTTGCCCATAAAGGCCGTTTCCGACGGCAAACCCAGGTACTGGGCCGAGGCGCCGGTCGAGATGATCAGCGCGTCGCAGGTAAATTCCTGGCTGTCGCCAATCAGGCGAAATGGCTTTTCATTGAGCTTTGCGGTATGGATGTGGTCAAACACGATGTCGGTCTTGAAACGCTCGGCGTGTTGCAGCATGCGCTGCATCAGCTCCGGACCCTGCACGCCCATCGGGTCGCCCGGCCAGTTTTCAACGTCCGTCGTGGTCATCAGCTGGCCGCCTTGCTCCACGCCGGTGACCAGCATCGGGTTCAGGTTGGCGCGCGCGGCGTACACGGCGGCGCTGTAGCCGGCGGGGCCGGAACCGAGGATCAGGACTTTGGCGTGTTTGGTAATGGTCATGGGGAGTCTGCTCGAGTGTATTGGTGGAAACTGGGGCTGATGGTGCTCAGATCAAGGGCTTTGCGGGAACTAATGGCCTACCCCGGATTATAGTCCATGATGCGCACGAGCATGAATGATGGGCCTGTTGCGTGCCATATGGCTTAGAATGTCTGGATCGTAGTTTCAGCCGCAACAGAATGACAAAGAACAGCCAACCACAAGCCTCGACGTACACCCGCAAAGAGACCATCCGCCAGCCGCTTCCAAACCGGCTGGTGCGACTGCTGTCCGAAGCGCGCTGGATCGCGCTGGCCGTCATTTGCCTGTATTTTGTGATGATATTGCTTAGCTATAACAAGGGCGATCCGGGCTGGTCGCACGAGGTGGAAGTGGCCAAGGTCACCAACCTGGGCGGACGCGCCGGCGCCTACCTGTCCGACTTGATGCTCTTCATCTTCGGGTTTTCCGCCTGGTGGTGGTGCTTTTGCTTCCTGCGGCTGGTGTGGAAAGGCTATCGTTCCCTGAACCAAAAGTTCGTGCTGGCCGCAGAAACAGATCCGGAACATCATCATGAAGCGACCATCCGATGGGTGGGCTTTACCCTGATGTTCATTGGCAGCGTGGGCCTGGAGCACTTGCGAATGTGGTCGCTTCAGGTGCAATTGCCGGGTGCGCCAGGCGGGGTGCTGGGCAAGATGATCGGCAGCTCCGCGAACACCGCGTTTGGTTTCAATGGCGCCACACTATTGCTGTTACTGCTGTTCGGCGTTGGCTTCAGCCTGTTTTTCCATGTGTCATGGATGTCGGTAGCCGAGCGCATTGGCGCGGCGATCGAGTCCGGCATCGACTATTTCCGCCTGCGCTACCAGGATGCCGAAGACCGCCGCCAGGGTGAAGTGGCGGCCGTCAAGCGCGACGAAGTCGTCGTCCACGAGCGCGCCAAGCATGTTGAAAAACACGTTGCCGCGCCGCCCGTCAAGATCGAGCCGCAGATTGTCGAAGTCGTCAAATCGGAACGCGTGCAAAAGGAAAAGCAGGCGGTGCTGTTCCAGGACTTGCCAGGCGACTCCAGCCTGCCGCCGCTGGCGCTGCTCGACGAGCCACCGGCTTACCAGGAAACCGTGTCGATGGAAACGCTGGAATTCACCAGCCGCCTAATCGAAAAGAAATTGTCTGATTTTGGCGTCGACGCCAAGGTTGTCGCCGCGTATCCGGGTCCGGTTGTCACGCGCTACGAAATCGAGCCGGCCACCGGCGTGAAGGGGAGCCAGATCGTCGGCCTGGCGCGCGACCTGGCCCGTTCGCTGTCGCTGACATCCATCCGCGTGGTCGAGACTATCCCCGGCAAGAACTATATGGCGCTCGAGCTGCCTAACCCTAAACGCCAGATCGTGCGCCTGACGGAAATCGTCGGCTCCAAGATTTATAACGACAGCGCGTCGCAGCTGACGATTGCCTTGGGCAAGGACATCGCGGGCAAGCCCGTCATTGCCGACCTCGCCAAAATGCCGCACTTGCTGGTGGCCGGCACCACCGGTTCCGGTAAATCGGTGGGCATCAACGCGACGATCCTGTCGCTGCTGTACAAGTCCGATCCGGCCGATGTACGGATGATCCTGATCGACCCCAAGATGCTGGAAATGTCGGTCTACGAAGGCATTCCGCACTTGCTCGCGCCCGTGGTGACCGACATGCGCCAAGCCGGCCACGCGCTGAACTGGGCCGTGAACGAGATGGAGCGGCGCTACAAGCTGATGAGCAAACTGGGCGTGCGTAACCTTGCCGGCTACAACACCAAGATTGCCGAGGCGGCCAAGCGGGAAGAGCACATTCCTAATCCGTTCAGCCTGACGCCCGATTCGCCCGAGCCGCTGGAAAAACTGCCGACCATCGTCATCATCATCGACGAGCTGGCCGACCTGATGATGGTGGTCGGTAAAAAAGTCGAGGAATTGATTGCCCGTATCGCGCAAAAGGCGCGTGCGGCAGGCCTGCACCTGATTTTGGCCACCCAGCGTCCATCGGTGGATGTGATTACCGGCCTGATCAAGGCGAATATTCCCACCCGAATCGCGTTCCAGGTATCGTCCAAGATTGACTCGCGCACCATTCTCGACCAGATGGGCGCGGAAGCCTTGCTGGGCATGGGCGACATGCTGTACATGCCGCCCGGTACCGGCTTGCCGGTGCGGGTGCACGGCGCTTTCGTGTCCGACGAGGAAGTGCACCGCGTCGTCAAGCACCTCAAGGCCAATGGCGAAGCCAACTACATCGAGGGCATTCTCGAGGGCGGCACGCTCGAAGGCGAGGGCGGCGCCGATGGCGCGCCGGCCGGCGAGGCCGGTGGGGAAGCTGATCCGATGTACGACCAGGCGGTCCAGGTGGTGCTCAAGAACCGGCGCGCGTCGATCTCGCTGGTGCAGCGGCACTTGCGCATTGGCTACAACCGCGCGGCACGTTTGCTTGAGCAAATGGAAAATAGCGGCGTGGTTTCCCAGATGCAATCAAACGGCAACAGGGACATCCTGGTGCCGATCGCCAGCGCAGAATAAACCTTCACGTGTGCACGGATTGCCCGCCCAACCGTTAGTTGAGCAGGGCAACTGTGCCGCAGCATTCAACAAGAAAGGCAATATGCAGAAATTACTGAAAACAACACTGGGCGCGCTTGCGCTGAGCCTGGCCTTTGCCGGCGCCGCGCATGCCAGCGCACTGGCGCAATTCAAGAGCTTTGCCGCCAGCACCAAGGCCGCGCGTGGCGAATTTACGCAGCGCCAGGTCAAGAAGACCGACGGCGGCAAGTCGGCCGCGCCGTCAACCGGCACGTTTGTGTTCGCCCGTCCAGGCAAGTTTATCTGGACCTACGTAAAACCTTACGAGCAACTGCTGCAAGCCGATGGCACCGACCTGTTTATCTATGACAAGGACTTGAATCAGGTGACGGTCAAGAAACTTGGCGACGCGCTGGGATCGTCGCCGGCGGCCATCCTGTTCGGCAGTAACGATCTTGAAAAGAACTTCACGCTGAGCGAAGCGGGCGCGCGCGACGGCCTCGAGTGGCTCAATGCCACGCCCAAGGCCAAGGATAGCCAGTTCCAGCAGATCAGCATTGGCTTAAAAGACGGCACGCCCGCCGCGATGGAGTTGCGCGACTCCTTTGGACAGACATCATTGCTGTCGTTCACCAAGTTCGAAAAGAACCCCAGTCTGGGCGCCGAGCAGTTCAAGTTTGTGGTGCCAAAAGGCGCAGACGTTTTCAAGAATTAGCACGCGGGCGCGGGCATGAACAAGAGAAAAATCGCCCTCTTGGCAGCCCTGGCCGCGCTTGCGGTATGGACGGCCAGCTCACGGGCGCCGCGCGCGCAGAACCGGGTACTGGCAAATGCCTTTCCGGCAGGTTTGCTGCTCTCGCCAGCCTCGTGCACGACACCGGAGTGGCCGCGCGAGGCGCGCCGTTATGAGGTGGACGGCATCACGGTCGTGCACTTCCAGATCGGTGCGGATGGCAGCATCGAAAACCCGACGATAGCCAAGAGCAGCAGCTGGCAGTTGCTGGACGACGCAGCCCTGCGTTCGCTGGTCAAATGCAAGTTCAAGCCGGGTCTCGATGAGGCCGAGCGCAACACCTATCCTATCCAGTTTGTATGGACTTTATCGGGGCCGGCGATGATACGGCCGGCACTGGTGCCCGCAAGTTGCAAGGAGTCAGGCGAGTTTGCCGGTTTCGAGGCGTTCAACCGGGCGCCAAGCGGTGTCGATGGCGTGCTGGTGCGGTTTTTGGTTGACCCGGACGGTGTGCCGTTTGGCGTCAAGGCCGAGGGCGGCGTGGGCGATGCCAGTGCAACGCGTTTTATCCGGTCATGCAAGTTTGCGCTCGACCCTGCCTTGCCGGGCGAAAAGACCGACACCCTGTATGGCCGTGTGCTGATGAAAGCACGGTAACATTTACTGCTCGAGGAAATCGGCCATCATGCCGGAAGTGCGGCGCAGCCGGCGCGACAGTATGCGTGCCAGGCTGCTCATGAAATGGTAGGCCACTGCCGGGTGCTCCTTGGCCATGCTTTGCATGTTGTTGTGCGTAAGGATGAGCAGTTCGCACACCGATTCCGACACGCAGGTTGCCGAGCGGCGTTCCTGGTCGATCATCGCCATTTCGCCGACGATCCTGCCGCACGTCTCGGTCGAGAGCAGCTGGTGCCCATGTTCGCCGCCCTTGAAAATGGAGATGCGGCCCTGGACCACGATCAGCAGGAAGTCGCCCGGGTCGCCTTCCTCAAAGATGATGCTGCCTTTTTCCATTTCATGGTGGGTCACGAACTTGGCGAGCTGTTCGAGTTCGGGGTAGGTGAAGTCGCTGACAAAGTCCAGTCCGTCCAGTAAGTCGGCGATCTTCATGGTTCCCCCTTGTTCAGTTTTAAGTTGAGGATAGCACGTGCAGAACGGGTGCCGTGACATCGCCACGGCACACCTTGTTCCAACCCCCGCGCACCCAAGAGCGCCATGCGCTAGACTACGCGCTGACAATCACGCTGACCACCAATAAGACATCTGCATGGACGACCTATTCAAGACCGAGCCCGCGCCGCCGCTGGCCGAAGCGTTGCGCCCGGCAAGCATCGAGGAAGTCATCGGCCAGAGCCATTTACTGGGCGAAGGCAAGCCCTTGCGCCTGGTATTTAAATCCGGCAAGCCCCACTCGATGATTCTGTGGGGCCCGCCCGGCGTGGGCAAGACCACTATGGCGCGCCTGACCGCGAACGCCTTTGGCTGCGAGTTCGTTGCGCTGTCGGCTGTGCTGTCGGGCGTAAAAGATATCCGCGCCGCCATCGAACAGGCCGAGCATCACCTGGCCAACGGCAAGCACACCATCCTGTTCATTGACGAAATCCACCGCTTCAACAAGTCGCAGCAAGATGCCCTGCTGCCATTTGTCGAATCGGGCCTGGTCACGCTGATTGGCGCGACCACTGAAAACCCGTCATTTGAAGTGAACTCCGCATTGCTCTCGCGCGCGCAAGTCTATGTACTCAAGGCGCTGACCGACGACGAGATGCTCCTGCTGCTCAAACGCGCGCAAGATCACGGCTTGGGCCACCTGCAGTTTGACGACGTTGCCGTGGCTACCTTGATCGGCTACGCGGACGGCGACGCGCGCCGCTTTCTCAACCTGCTCGAGCAGACCAAGACGTCGGCCGAAACGTCGGGCATCACGCGTATCACGGGCGAATTTGTCGACAACGCGTTGACGCTCAATTCGCGCCGCTTCGACAAGGGCGGCGACAATTTTTACGACCAGATTTCGGCGCTGCACAAGTCGGTGCGTGGCTCGCATCCCGATGCCGCGCTGTACTGGTTGTGCCGCATGCTCGACGGCGGCGCCGATCCGCAGTACATGCTGCGCCGCATTGTGCGCATGGCCTGGGAAGATATTGGCATCGCCGACCCGCGCGCGATCCAGATCGCCAATGACGCGGCCGCAACCTATGAAAGGCTGGGGTCGCCGGAAGGCGAACTGGCGCTGGGGCAGGCCGTCATCTACCTGGCCATTGCCGCCAAGAGCAACGCCGGCTACAACGCCTACAACCGCGCGGCCGCTTTCGTAAAAAAAGACAAGTCCCGCGAAGTGCCGGTTCACTTGCGCAACGCGCCGACCAAGCTGATGAAGGAACTGGGCTACGGCCACGAGTACCGCTATGCGCATGATGAACCGAACGCTTACGCGGCAGGGGAAACGTACTTGCCCGAAGGGATGGCCGAGCCGCACTGGTATGAGCCCGTGCCGCGCGGCATCGAGTCGAAGATCGCCGAGAAGTTGGCCTGGCTGCGCGGACTGGACGCGGACGCGCGCAAATAGCGTTGGAGAACCGGACAGGATCGCTTTTCACCTTCCTGTCCCGCATTTTCGGCGCTTCATCGCAAGTCGATGGCTGCTGCGGGGGCGAGTGGGTACAGTACCAGCATACCAACTCACTTAATCCCTCAGGAGCGCATCATGAAAGTCCGTAAAAACATCGAAGGCGTTTTTCTTGCCGTTGCCGTCATGACCACCTGGGCTGCTTACGCCACGGCCGAAGTGCCGGCCGCTGCAGCTCCCGCCAAGGTCCAGGCCAGCACGATTGCCGAAGCCAACATGCAAGTCGTTGTCGTCAAGACCAAGCGCTTGACGGCGCTGGAAAAAGCCAGCCAAAGCTGATGTACTGGCGCTGGCCCGCGCAGCGCAAATGACACCTGACGCAAATCGCCGGAAGTGACTGTCAACTTGGTACAATTGCGCTTTCGACATAGCGCCACTTGACCCCATGATAGACATCCAACTTCTTCGCAAAGATATCGACAACGTCGCAGCGCGCCTCGCAACGCGCAAGTTCCAGCTCGACGTGGCAGGCTTCAACGCCCTCGAAGCGGAACGCAAAGCGATCCAGACGCGTACCGAAGAGCTGCAAGGCAGGCGCAATTCGCTGTCGAAACAGATCGGCATGCTCAAGGGCAAAGGCGAAGACACCTCGGCCGTGATGACGGAAGTGGCAGGCCTGGGCGACGAGCTCAAATCCAATGAAACCGCGCTGGGCGATGTGCAGGCCAGGATGGCGGCCTTCATGGAAAGCGTGCCCAACTTGCCGCACGCATCCGTGCCTGTTGGCACCGACGAGGCGGCAAACGTTGAAGTACGTAAAGTGGGCACACCTCCCAGTTTTGATTTTGACGTGAAAGACCACGTGGACGTTGGCGCCGCGCTGGGCCTCGATTTTGATGTCGCCACCAAGCTGACCGGTTCGCGTTTTTCCGTCATGAAAGGCGGCATTGCCCGTCTGCACCGCGCGCTCGCGCAATACATGCTCGACACCCATACGGACCAGCACGGCTACACCGAATGCTATACGCCGTATATGGTCAACGCCGATTCGCTGCGCGGCACGGGCCAGTTGCCGAAATTCGAAGCCGATCTGTTCTCGGTGAAAAAAGGCGGCGCGGAAGGCGAGGGCGAGACCTTTTACCTGATCCCTACCTCTGAAGTGACGCTGACCAACCTGGTGCGTGACGAAATTGTCGCCATGGACCAGTTGCCGCTGAAGATGACGGCGCATACGCCATGCTTTCGTTCGGAAGCGGGCAGCTATGGCCGCGACACGCGCGGCATGATCCGCCAGCATCAGTTCGACAAGGTGGAGATGGTGCAGCTGGTGCACCCGGAAACGTCGTACGCCGTGCTGGAAGAGATGGTCGGCCACGCCGAAGCGATTCTCCAAGGCTTGGGCCTGCCATACCGCGTGATGTCGCTGTGCACGGGCGACATGGGTTTTGGCGCCGCCAAGACGTATGACCTGGAAGTGTGGCTGCCGGCACAAAATACGTATCGCGAGATTTCGTCCTTGTCCAATTGCGAAGCGTTCCAGTCACGCAGGATGCAGGCGCGTTTTCGCAATGCGCAAGGCAAGCCGGAGTTGTTGCATACGCTCAACGGTTCCGGGCTGGCGGTGGGGCGCACGCTGGTCGCGGTGCTGGAGAACTGTCAGCAGGCGGACGGCAGCGTGGTGATTCCCGCTGCGCTGCGCCCGTACATGGGTGGCATGGAGCGGCTGGCTCCGGCGGCGTGAAACAGGGGAGAGCGCGAAAGTTTGAAGATTTCGCATTTTCCCTCTTCCGTTTCCGTCAGGCTTTGCTATAATCTTGACCTCGCAGCAGCAAGCGAAAAGAATTTGAAGACCACCCTTGTGCTACTTACCTGGCCAAGAGTTCAAACGAAGCACCGGAGAGGTGGCAGAGTGGCCGAATGTACCTGACTCGAAATCAGGCGTACGTTAAACCGTACCGTGGGTTCGAATCCCACCCTCTCCGCCAGACAACTGTCCTTGGGCATCCAGGGATGTCTGAAAACCCGCTGTCCTCATAGAGGCAGCGGGTTTTTTTATACTATAATGTCCCCGCGCGTCCCCACCTGTCCATCTCTTTTGGGGGCTTTTTTTGGGGCCTTCGCGAGCCCCCATCGACAAGAGGCCCCCAAAATGCCGAGGCGTGTCGCCCCCCTTACCGACTTGAAAGTGCGTAGCGCCAAGAAGCGCGAGAAAGCCTACAAGCTGGCCGACGGGGGCGGGTTGTATTTGGAGGTGACGCCCGCCGGGGCCAAACTGTGGCGCTTGAAATATCGCCAGCTCAACGGCAAGGAAAACAAGCTGCATTTTGGCGCCTACCCCGATGTTTCTCTTGCCGCCGCGCGCGAACGACGCGACGCCGCGCGCACGCTGCTCGGCGCGGGCATCGATCCTGGTCAGGCGCGCGACGCCGAGGCGGAGAAGGCACGGGCCATTTCCGAAAACACGTTTGAGAAGATTGCGCGCGAATGGCACGGCAAGATGATCAAGAGCTGGCAGCCGCAGACCGCCGAAAACATCCTGCACCGGTTCGAGCTCGATCTGTTTCCGGTGTTTGGCGGTGTCCCGATCGCCGAGGTCAAAGTGGCGGACGTTCTCAAGGCTATCCGGGTGGTTGAGGGGAGGGGAGCCTTGGAGGTCGCGAAACGCCTCACTTCGGACTGTTCGCGGGTGTTCAATTACGCGATACGTTGCGAGCTTACGGAACGCAACCCGGCCGCGTTGCTGGGCGAGGTGTTGGAGCCGAGGGAAAAGGGCCATTTCGCCGCCATCGAGGCCGATGAACTGCCTAAGTTTTTGAAGGCGCTGTACACCAACGAGGCGTGTATGGGAATGCCCGTACGCATCGCCATGCGGTTGATGCTGCTGGTGTTTGTCCGCACCAGTGAACTCATCGAGACACCTTGGTCCGAGATCGATCTGGAGAAGGGCGAATGGATCATTCCGTGGACAAGAATGAAGCGCGGCAAGCGCAAGATCAAGCCGGACAAGACAGATCATCATGTTTGCCTTTCCGTGCAGGCTCTGGCGCTGCTGAGAGAGCTGCATAGGCTCACTGGCGGCGGTATGCTGCTGTTCCCCAACATGCGCCATCCACAGCGACCGATGAGCAACATGGCACTACTGAAGGCGTTGGAACGCATGGGCTACAAGGGCGACATGACCGGGCATGGCTTCAGGGCGTTGGCGATGTCGACGCTGAAAGAACGGCTTGGAATCCGCCATGAGGTCGTTGATCGCCAGCTGGCGCACGCTCCCAAGGATAAATTGGAGAGCGCATACGATAGAGCTCGCTACCTTGACGAGCGCAAGGCGATGATGCAAAAGTGGGCGGACTACATCGATTCCATCCAAATAGACTAGCTGTAACGGCTAGCGTTTGAAAGTGGCCGTGCTCGCATTCGACGACGATTTCGGCTCAAATTAACTGCAACTGAGCTTGCAATCGTCGGCGCCGGCTCGCGTTCAATTGGCTGCGGCGTACGCTAATTGCATATGACGTTCACAGGTGCGCGGCCCGCGCCGTTGATCAGGTGTATGCCGGAACCCCAGAATATTCCGTCACCTCAACTTGGGGACCGCAAGGATCTACGCAAATGATTAACAGGCGAAAACAGCTCTAGAATCAAAGCATTGTCGCGTCACCGAACGACAGGTTACGCCCCATTGCCGACCTTCGCCGAGCACTTCGGTTCCTGCTACGATGAAATAACGGTAATTTGCAAGCTAGTTGTCGCCTAAAAGCGGTTTCTACGCTGCTTTTTTGAGTTCTGGATTTTTCTCCTTTTTGGTGAGGGTCTCCGTGGCACTTTTTTCCGGATTGAGGTGCACGGTTGTAACTGGCGCCCAGCTTCGCGTGTCGCCACTCCAGCGCTCCGGACGCTCGGCCTTGGCGGCCTCATAGACCTCTGCGCGCTTGCGCAGCAGCTCGCCGTCCAGGCCCGCGTGACGCTGTGCCGGCGTGACGAATTGGATGGCACTGTGACGGTGCTCCTCGTTGTACCAACGCACGAACGTGCCGACCCACTGCCTCGCGGCCATGAGGCTTTCAAATGAACCCTTCGGGTAGGCTGGGCGGTACTTGAGCGTTTTGAAGAGGCTTTCGCTGAAGGGGTTGTCATTGCTGCACGCGGGCCGGCT
>NZ_JAFCWX010000027.1:0-91627 GCF_049897805.1 Massilia sp. TWP1-3-3 | reverse complement strand
GAGTAGAATTCATATCGGGCAAGGTGTGTTCGTGCTGATGGCTTAGGTTTCTAGATAACTCCCATTCTATCAATCACTTACGGCATTCTTGCCCTTTTTTATGCAAAATTCAGGCTAGAGAGATGAAAGATGCGAAAGCAGGCGGCGTGGTCCGTTTAGGCGACAAGACTTCGCACGGTGGCGAGGTTGTGTCTGCCTGTAGTGACTTCAAGGTGCTCGGAATTGCCGTCGCACTCGAAGGCGATATGGCAGGGTTTTTTCCGTCTAGCCGCGCTCGAGAACAAGTCGCTGCCTAGTGTTCTAGCCTTCTAATTATTTCCCCAAATTTCGACTTCCACAACGTGTGGGCCTTCACGAAGTCACTGCAGTCAACATTGATTACTTGTGCGTGTTCCAAGTGAATCCCGCTGTACCCCGCTGGCCGGCTTACCATGACGTTGGCCCCTCGGTAAAGCATGGCAAGGGTACTGTCTTCACTTGAAAAGCAATTGAAAATTTTCCCCCGCACCGCGTTTGCTGCTTGTCTCCAACAGTCATCATCTTTCCCGCCGCCGCCAACTGCCGCACCCAGCAGGTAGGCGTTTTCGATGCGTTTGCTACCGTGTTTAGCCAATTCAACCAATGCAAAGTGGATGACCCTGGCCCCGAGCGAATGACCCGCTAGCGTAAAGCTCCAGTCCGGAGTTCGCAAGATCGCGCTGGCCAGCAGGCGGCCCGCGACTTCAGCATTTTTCATACTCAAATGCCATGAAGCGGCGATATTGGCTCCCGCGAAGAGGATGTGACTGTTCGCGATACTTACAAACGCAGACGCAAGCGCTTCGGGCAAGGCGTTTTTGAGATGTCGTGTGGCCTCCCAGTCCAGATGGTAACAAGTGGCTTTTTCAAAGTATTGTTTAGTCGAACCGGTCCAGTCGCATGTATCCGTTTCAGCTTCCGAGAGAAAACCGTTAACAAAGGTGATGCCGTGTTGCGCGCCGTCGCTGATCTTGCGGATCGCAAAGTGTTCAAGCGCCCTAAAATCACTGATGGGCAACGGCAGCAGGCGACCGAGCTTCCCGAATATTGTTGAATGAGGAATCGCCAGGAAATTGGTGGCGTCTGCATGGATGACGTCATTGAATTCGACAATGTCGCTGAGCGGTCTCGTCCATAAACTCATGTTCGGGACGCTACCGTCGTGCTCGGCGCACAGATTGTCGTCCCACCTTTCGCCCGCTTTTGCCATATGCATGCATTTCGGAACAATGCAGACCAGCGTTCGATTCTTGCAGTGATCACACTGGTACAGGCTGCGCGCCAAGGTAGTCTTGAAGAGATGATGCGGCCCGGGGGTGTAGCACCACGAACAGTAACGGGACGCTAAGGTCATCATTTTCAACGCGTGAAATAATCTTGCGTCATTCTAACGTACCTGTCGCCGCTGGCGAGGCCTCGTCGGGGGACCGGCGAAAGGGCAGCCAACGCCAAAAATGATCTCGCTACCAAAACAGGCGACCTGTGGTGAAAAAACCGCCGCTATCGTTCGAGAGCTTAACTATACGGTCCCACCGTCGCTCGCACCATACCGTAACGCGGTGCTGTTCTTCACCCAGCAGCACTCGCGCTTTGACAAGCACGGAAAGAAGCCGGCATTCGCCAACAGCCGTTACGATCCCTATCTCTGTGCGAGTAGGTCGCCGGGCCATGGTGAGCTGGGCGCGCTCAAAGACCTGGCAGTGGCGCCCTGTAACCGGGATGGTCAGAAATGGGAGGACACCCTGGTGAAGGGCTACGTTGGCATGCTTGAGATTGAAGATGCTCTGCACGAGACGGCCACCTACACTATTGCGCTGGACAAAACTGCAAAGGCACGGCGCAAGGTTTTAGGCGCATCTGATGGCTGAAGAAGGCTGTTTTTCGTGCAGTTGGGTGCGGATCTTCCGTATCGAGAAGCGCGCAACTCATATTCGGGATGCTGCCGTCGTGCTCGACGCATAGCTGGTCTTCAAGAGGTGGTGCGGCCCGCAGGTGTAGCACCAGGAACAGTAGCGGGACGCTGAGGCCATCATTTTTTACGCGTGAAATAATTCAGCGTCATTTTCGAAGTACGGCTGCCACCGCCGACGCCTCAAAAACCATCCAATCCGATGCCTTCGAACTTGCATCTAAGCCATTAATTCTTAAGCGTTTTTTCCTAATAGAAGTAGGAAGAATTAGAGACTTTTCTCCCTTTCTCCAGCACGCTCATTCGGGCGGCACGTCGCGGCAACGCAGCCGCTTATGTCTTTTCAATATCTTCTTGGTTTGATATTTCGCAAACGTGCCATTTTGCAACGTCCCACAATAGGACCTCGGCGCCACGCAGACAACTCCCCGTGGAGGCCTGGGTCAAGCCTGGACCGCTACCTGCGAAAGGATGTCTAATGCCAAGTGCTCTTACTTACCCCGGCGTTTATCTGGAAGAGGTTTCCAGCGGGGTGCGCAGCATCACCGGTGTCGCCACCTCGGTCGCGGCCTTCGCGGGCGCCGCCGAACGCGGTCCGGTCAATTCTCCCGTGCATCTGTTTAGCTATTCCGATTACGAACGCCGCTTCGGCGCGCTGGTCGAGGAATTCGAGCTGGGCTACAGCGTGCGCCAGTTTTTTCAGAACGGTGGCACCGACGCCTGGGTCGTGCGGGTCGTCAAGAGCGCCAGCAGGGCCGAAATCACGCTGCAAAGCGCCGCCCCGCTCAACGTCCTCAAAGCCAGCGCGATCGACCAAGGCAGTGACGGCAACGGCATCGAAGTGCAGGTCGACTATTTCACGAGCAATCCCGGCAGCACCTTCAACCTGACGCTGCTGCGCACCTCCGACGGCCTGGTTGAGCGTTACGCTGAGCTGTCGATGAATTCGATGAGTTCCCGCTACGCCATCGAGGCCGTGAATGGCGTGTCGCAGCTGATCACGCTCGAGCGCCTGGTCAGCGCCCCCGCCTTGAATGCGCTCACTGCGGCGACGTCGACCAGCGCCGCGCTGCCCGATGTGGGCACGCTGATCGACCTTAATCACAATGAATTCCAGATCAGCGCGAACGGCCTGGCGCCGCTGAAAATCGTCATCGCACCCGGCGACGTGGCAGGCGCCAGCGCGTCACTGCGCCTGGCCAGCCTGTGCGCGGCGATCCAGGCCAAGGTGCAAGCGCTGGCCAACGGCCGCCCCGCCTACGCCGCCTTCACGGCCGCCCCGGCCGGCGCGTCGATCGCGCTCACCTCCGGCGCGGGTGGCGAATTTTCGAGCGTGCGCATCCTCCCTGGGGAACGCAACAACGCCAGTGGCGTGCTGCGGCTGGGCGCCGAAAGCGGCGGCGCCGAGATCGATGGCGTGGCCGCGATCCGCCCCGCGCCCGTGCCGGCGCCGGCCACCCTGAGCAGCGGCGCCTTTGCCGCCGCCGACCTCGATGCCTTGCCCGACGCTACGCACAGCGCCTTGCGCATCAGCCTTGACGGTTTTTCCGACCTCGTCGACATCGGTCCCGCGCTGGCCGTCGGCGCCACCCTGGCCGACAAACTGGCCGATGTCGCCCGCCGGCTCCAAACTGCGGTGCGCGCGCTCAAGCCGGGCATGCCGGCCTACCGCTACTTCACGGCCACCGTGTCAACCGCCGGTGGCAACACCCGCGTCGTACTTGCCACCGGCACCCGCGGCAGCGGCAGTACGATCAGCGTCATGCCGGCCGCCGCCAACAGCGTGGCCGCCGAACTGCACCTGACCTCGGGCACCGTGACTACATCGCCCGTCAACGTGAGCCTGCAGTCCGGGACCGAAGTGCAGTTCGGCAGCGCCGACGTGTACACGGCCTTCATCGGCAGCCGCGCCGAGCGCAAGGGCATTTACGCGCTCGAGCAGGTCGACCTGTTCAATCTGCTGGTCCTGCCCGGTATCGACGATCCGGGCGTGCTGGCCGACGCCAATGCCTATTGCCGGGAACGGCGCGCATTTTTCATCATCGACGCGCCCAAGGGCATCAAGTCGCCGGACGAGGCCGTCCAGCTGATCACCGGCACCGACCTGCCCAAGTCCGACCATGCGGGCGTGTATTACCCGTGGGTGTACATCGCCGACCCGCTGCGCAATGGCAAACCGCGCCTGAGCGCGCCGTCCGGCACCGTGGCCGGCCTGTTCGCGCGCACCGACGCCGACCGCGGCGTGTGGAAGGCGCCGGCCGGCACCGAAGCCAGCCTGGTGGGCGTGCAGGCGCTGGCCTACCAGATGACCGACAGCCAGAATGGCACCCTCAATCCGCTCGGCATGAACAGCCTGCGCGTCTTTCCCGTCCACGGCGCCGTGTGCTGGGGCGCCCGCACCTTGCGCGGAGCCGACCAGATGACGTCGGAATACAAATACGTGCCGGTGCGCCGCCTCGCGCTGTTTTTGGAGGAGAGCCTGTACCGCGGCACTCAATGGATCGTGTTTGAACCGAACGACGAGCCGCTGTGGGCCCAGATCCGCCTGAACCTGGGCGCCTTCATGAACGGCTTGTTTCGCCAGGGCGCGTTCCAGGGCAAGACGCCGCGCGAAGCGTATTTGGTCAAGTGCGACCGCGAGACCACGACCCAGGACGACATTAACCACGGCATCGTGAACATACTGGTGGCCTTCGCGCCGCTCAAGCCGGCCGAATTCGTGGTCATCCGGATCCAGCAGTTGGCCGGCCAGATCCAAACTTAAGGAGGCACACCGTGGCGTCATTTACTGCTAACGCTCAGCGTTTCGACCCTTACAAGAACTTTAAATTCCGCATCAAATGGGATGGAAAATATGTGGCCGGCGTGAGCAAGGTGTCCGCGCTCAAGCGCACCACCGAAGTGCTCAAGCACCGCGAAGGGGGCGACCCCAGCACCAGCCGCAAGACGCCGGGGCGCACCGAATTCGAGGCCATCACGCTCGAACGGGGCGTCACGCACGACCAGGAATTTGAAAAATGGGCCAACAAGGTCTGGAATTTCGGCGCCGGCCTCGGGGCCGAATCCTCGCTCAAGGATTTCCGCAAGGATCTCATCCTCGAACTGTATAACGAGGCCGGTCAGCTGGTGCTCGCCTACAAGGTGTTTCGCTGCTGGGTCTCGGAATTCCAGTCCCTGCCCGACCTGGACGCCAATGCAAACGCGGTCGCGATCGCCCGTCTCAAGCTGGAAAACGAGGGCTGGGAGCGCGATTACGAAGTCGCCGAGCCGTCCGAACCGAGCTTTAGCGAGCCCTGATGGCGGCCCTCACTTGCGCCCAGTGGCTGGCGGCCTGGGAAGACAGCGCCGCGCTGGCCCCGGCGCTGCGGCCTTGCGCCTTGCTTGCGCCCTTGATGGAAGGCGGGCAGGAGGCTGCGCAAGCGCTCAGCGTCGGGCAGCGCGACGCCCATTTGCTCGACCTGTACCAAGCCTTGTTCGGGCCGCGCATCGAGGTCGTGGCGGCCTGTCCGGCCTGCGCCGCCATGCTCGAACTTGAAGTCGAGCCAGCCGGCCTGCGCCTGCCGTTCGCCGCGCATCCGGCGCGCGTCATGGCGCTGGACGCCGGGGGCCACTATATAACATTTCGCCTGCCCGACAGTTGCGACATGGCTGCCGCGGCGGCTTGCGCCGATCCCATAGCGGCGCGCAACCTGCTGCTCGAACGCTGCGTGAGCGCGGCCGCAGTCGATGGGGGCGCACTGGCCGCGCACGCCTTGCCGCCCGAGGTGGTTGACGCCGTCGCGCGCGCCATGGCCGATGCCGATCCCCAGGCGTTAACCGAACTTGCGCTCACGTGCCCGAGCTGCGCCCATGGCTGGGACGCGCCGTTCGAGATCGCCCACTTCCTGACCGAGGCGCTGGGCCACTGGGCCGCTCGCATGCTCGACCAGGTGCACGCACTGGCTACCGCCTACCATTGGAGCGAGGACGCCATCTTTGCGCTCACACCGGCGCGCCGGGCGCAGTATCTGGCGCGGGTGTGCGCATGAGCGACTTTTTGATGCTGCTGGCCCGGCGCGCCGTGTCTGCGCCGGCGCTGCGCGCGCGTGCACCGTCGCGCTTCGAAGGCGGCGTCCAGGGCCCGCATGGGGCCCCGCATGTTGATCCTGCGCGTGACGAGATGCCTGCCACGGTGGCGCCACCGATAGCCAGTGAGCGAGCACCGGGCGGCCCGGTCAGCATCGATGCAACAACCAGGCCACCGCTCGCACCGCCCCGCCGGGCGCCAGGTCCGGCGCCGCTGTCGGTTGATGCGAGCGCGGACCCTGGCGCCGCACCGTCGCCGGCCAGCGTGGTCCCTAAAACGTCGCTGGCGATGCCGCTTGTTCGATCCGCGTCAGCGCTGCAAGCCGTCCTTGAGTCTGTCGAGCCTGTGTTGTCCGCAGCACCGGCCAAGGCCACAGCGGTTTTGGTTAAACCTGCGCTGGACGAACACCGCGAACAACACGAACAGCGGACGATGCAACCGTCCACGAGCGCAACCATACTCACGCACACCCGGCATGTGCTGAACCAGCCGGTGGAACGCCTGCCCGCCGCCCCACCTGTCGCCGCAACTCCCGCGCAGCAGGGCAACGCGCCGACGTCCGACACCGCGCGCGCGCAGGCGGGCGCCGGCGTTGACCCGGCTCCACCGGCGGTGGAAATTCACATCGGAAGCATCGAAGTGCACGCCGCAGCCGCCCCGGTTTCGAGCGCGCGTCAGCCTGCAGCGAGCGCGCCCGCCGGCAAGTCGCTCGACGACTATCTGCATGAACGCAGCGGCCCGGCGCGCGGGCGCCTGCCATGAGCAGCGCGCTCGGCCTGGCCGCCACCGCCGCCGTGTTACAGCAGATGCTGCAAAACGGCCTGTCCAGCCTGAAGATCGGCGACGTCCTGGGCATCACCACGCCGCACGTGAGCTGCATGCCGGCCGACCGCATCGATCTCGAAGGCGCCGCCAGCCAGCTCAATCTGTTCCTCTACCAGCAGACGCGCAATCCGGGCTGGGCCAACATGGACCTGCCCAGCCGCGACAGCCGCGGCGAGCGGCGCACCAACCCGGCGCTGGCGCTGGACCTGCATTTTTTGGTGACCGCTTACGGCGTGTCCGACTTTCATGCCGAAGTGCTGTTGGGCGCCGCCATGCAGATCCTGCACGAAAGCGCGGTCTTTGGACGCGCGGCCATCCGCGCGGCGCTCAAGAGCGGCCCGGCCAAGCCGAACCTGCCCGTTCAACTCGAACTGGCCGGCCTTGCCGACCAGCTCGAACAGCTGCGCATCACACCGCTCAACTTCGGGCTCGACGATCTGGCGCGCATCTGGTCCGCGATCCAGCTGCCGCTGCGCCCGAGCGCCGCCTACCAGGTCAGCGTGGTGCTCATCGACAGCGCGCGCAGGGCCAGCACCGCGCTGCCGGTGCGCTCGGCAAATATCTATGTGGCGCCGTTTAACGAGCCGCGCATCGACCGGGTCGAAGCGGCTGGCCAGCCGAACGGCGCCATCCTGCCCGACACCGTGCTGCGCGTGAGCGGAGCCCGTTTCAAGGGTCCTGCCATGCGCGTAAGCGCGAGCGGACTCGATGTGACGGGCGCCTTGAGCCGGCGCGAGGACGCGGTGCTTGAATTGACGCTGCTGCCGGCCATGGCGAGCGGCCTGCGCTCGGGCGTCAACACCATGCAGGTCCAGCAAATGCAATTGATGGGGCAACCGCCGGTCGAACACATGGGGGTGGAATCGAACCTGGCCAGCTTCGTGCTGAACCCGGCGGCCAGCTTCAGCGTCGAACCCGGGGCGGTCGCCAGCGTGGTCGGCGCCGTCACCTACAAGTCGGGCAAGATCAAGGTCACGCTCACGCCCAGGGTGGGCGCAAGACAACGCGTGCGCCTGCTGCTCAACGCGCTCGACCCCGCCGCCGCCGCGCTGGCGTATACCTTTCAGGCGCCCGACGGCAATGGCATCACCGCCCCAGCCACCGACACCGACGTGATCCTGATCGCGTACCAGCATGTGGTGCAAGGTAACTACCTAGCGCGGGTGCAGGTTGATGCGGGCGTGAGCGCGCTGCAGGCGAACGCGGACGGGCGTTTTTTCACACCGATGGTGGCGCCGTGAGCGCGCGCCGGGCGCTGGCCGCCAACCGGCGCGCGCTTGATCTGGCGCTCGACCAGCTGGCCCATTTTCTCGCGCTCGGCCTGACGCCGGGCGGCCCCCCACATCTGACTTACTTGGCGCCGCCGCCCGCGCTCGCGCACTTGTGCGCGCGATTGCGGCTGTCGCGTTTCGAGCAGGACCTGCTGCTGCTGGCCGCCGCGCCCGCGCTCGATGCGCGCTTCAAGCAGTTGCTCGCTGCCGCGCACGGGGATCCCGGCATGCCCTGGCTCAGTTTTGGCCTGGCGCTGCGACTGTTGCCAAATCCCGACTGGGGCGCGACGACCCCGGTGGGCGCCTTGCGGCGCTGGCAGTTGCTCGAATTGAGCGGGCCGGGCAGCCTGTTCGAAGCGCCCCTGGTGGTCGATGAAGCCATCCTGCACCAACTGGCAGGGCGCACGTATCCCGATCCGCGCATCGCGCCGTGGTTTCGCGAACTTGCCGCTGATCCGGGCGCCCAGGGCGACGGCGCAGCGTCGAGCGCGCAGTTGGCCGCCATCGGCCGGGTGTGGCAAAACGCGCCGGATTTGGCCGCCACGCCCGTATTGCGCATGCAGGAGGGCGATGGCGAGCGCTTCGTGCGCGCCTTGGCCGCAGCGCTGGGGCTGCGCGCCTACCGGTTTTGCGCGCTGGCCCTGCCGGGAACCCCGGCCGAACGCGAGGTGCTGGCCCGCCTGTGGGAGCGCGAAGCCCTGCTGCGCGGTGGCCTGCTCTGGATCGAAACCGTGCACGTGGGCGCCGGCGAGCAGGAGCTGGTGGCCGACTTCATCGATCGCCTGCAATGCCTGGCCGTGTGCACCGGCAGCCATGCGCTGCCCCTGCGCCGCGTGCAGCGCCAGATCGTGCTGCCGGCCGCTTCGGCGCCCAGCCGCCTGGCCAGCTGGCAAGCGGCGCTGGGCACGCACGCGCTGCGCCTGAACGGGCAGCTCGGACCCATCGCCGAGCAATTCCACTTGAGCGCGGCCGTCATCGGCGCGCTGGCCGGGCGGCTGGAGGAGCAACTGGGCGGGCAGGCCGAAGCGCCCGATCCGCACCAGCTGCAACAACTGGTCTGGAATGCCTGCCGGGTCGAGGCGCGCCACGGCCTGAGCGCGCTGGCCAGCCGGGTCGACAGCGGCGCCGGCTGGGACCAGCTGATCCTGCCTGATGCCGCACTTAGCGCGCTGCGCACCATCGTCGCGCAGGTGCGGCAGCGATCGCGGGTCTACCGCGAATGGGGTTTCGGCGAGCGCGGCGCGCGCGGCCTGGGCATCAGTGCGCTGTTCTCCGGCGGCAGCGGCACCGGCAAGACGCTGGCCGCCGAAGTGCTGGCCAACGAGCTGCGGCTCGACCTGTTCCGGGTCGACCTGGCCGCGCTGGTCAGCAAGTACATCGGCGAGACGGAAAAAAACCTGTCCAAAGTGTTCGAGGCGGCCGAAGCCAGCGGCGCGATCCTGTTGTTCGACGAAGCCGACGCGCTGTTTGGCAAGCGCAGCGAAGTCAAGGACAGCCATGACCGCTACGCCAACCTGGAAGTCAGTTATCTGCTGCAGCGCCTGGAAACCTACCGCGGTCTGGCCATCCTGACCACCAATCTGAAGCAGGCGATCGACAGCGCGTTCCAGCGCCGCATACGATTCGTCGTCAATTTCCCTTTTCCCGATGCCGCAGCGCGCAGCGCGATCTGGGGCCGCGTGTTCCCGCCGGCCACGCCGACCACGGCGCTCGACATTGGCAAACTGGCGCGCCTGTCGCTGTCCGGCGGCCATATCCGCAACCTGGCCTTGAACGCGGCCTTCCTGGCCGCCGACGCCGGCGACCGGGTGTCGATGCGCCACTTGCGCCACGCCGCCGAGGCAGAATTCGCCAAATTAGAGAAGCCCTTGCCTATCAGCGAAGTGGAAGACTGGACATGAACGGCACCCCCAAGCGGCCCGCCGCGCCCGTGCATGTGTCGATCGGCGAGCTGCGCCTGGTCGGCTATTCGAAGCGCGACGGCGAGCGCCTGGGCGGCGCGTTCCAGCGCGAATTGGGCAGACTGCTGGCCCACGGCGGGCCGCCACCGGCAGGCTTTCGCCAGCAGAAGCTGGCGCTGCCGCATTTTGCCAGCGCCGTCGCCGAGCGGCCCGAGCAAACCGGGCGCCGTCTCGCGCGCGCCATCGTCAGGTCGCTGCGGCCATGAGCGAACGCGCGCCCGCCGCCGTGGCGCCGCTCCCCGCCAAACGCGCCCCATCGCCGGCGCGCCAGCCGATCCTGCTGCAACGCAAATGCGCGTGCGGGGCGGGCGCGGGCGCCGGCGGCCAGCGCGGCGCTTGCGCCGAGCAGGCATCGATGCTGCAGCGGCGCGCAAGCACGGGCAGCGCGCGCGCCATGCCGGCGTCGGTGGGCGCCACGCTGGCGCAGCCGGGCCGTCCGCTCGAGCCGGACACCCGCAGCTTCATGGAAAAGGGCTTTGGCGCCGATTTTGGCGCGGTGCGCGTGCACGACGACAGTACGGCGGCCGGCTCGGCGCGCGCGGTCGATGCGCACGCCTACACGGTCGGCCAGCACCTCGTGTTCGACCAGGGACAGTACCAGCCGCACAGCGAGTCTGGGCGCCACCTGATCGCGCACGAACTGGCGCACACGCTGCAGCAGCAGGGTTTGCAGCGCGCCGGCGTGAGCAATCTGGAGGATCAGGGAGCGCAGTACCAGCGCCTCGAGCGCGAGGCCGACCACGCGGCCGACGCGGTCATGCGCGGCCAGGCGCTCTCGCCGGGCGCGCTAAGTCACGTCCCGGCGCGGCTGGCGCGCAAGGAAAAGTCGCCCGACCCCACGCTCACCGTCGAGAGCAGCTACTACAGCGAAAAAAACAAGATCGACGTGCAGATGGCGACCCAGCACAAAGTGACGCCCGAAAAGTCGCACACGGTCAAAGAGAATGGCAAGGACAAGGAGCACGCTTCGTTCCTGGTCGACCAGATCGAACTGAACGAATCGAAGGGCGCGGTCGGCAAGGAATGGGAAAGCAAGGCCAAGGCGGGCGCCCTGCGCGCCACCGTCACGATGGACAAGCTGGCGGCGGTGCAGGCCGGCCATTGGCAGGAGCGCGTCAGCTCGGACGAGCTGCGCAAGCGCTGGCTCAACCAGCTAGGCTGGAAGGTAGGCGACGCGGGCCTGAACGAGGCCTGGCAAAACGCGGGCAAGGCCGAAGGGGCGAATGCGGAGTTTCCCAAGGTGGCCGGGGTCAGCTGCGAGATGGACCACATCATCGAGCTGCAGGTGGGCGGCGACAACACCGAACAAAACATCCAGGTGCTGGACCGGCCCGACAACGGCGCCAGCGGCAGCTTGATCTGGCAGCAGGTGCGCGGTCTGGCGCAAGCCATTGCCGGCACGCTCGACAAGGACCAGAAGGCGCTGCCTGCGGAAATCCGCATGGTCTTTCAAGGGGTCAAGGCCAAGCCGGGAAACTGCGGCCCGTGCTGCAAAACAGCCGCTAAATTCAAGCAGCAAAACGGGAAAGCCAAGCCGGGCGATAAGGGCAGCGTCAAGCTCGACGAGTATGCCATTGCGGCAGGCGGCAGGAGCGTCGCTCTGCTGGTCGATGGCAAAAAAAAGCGCAACAAAATCTTCGAGTCTGACGTGGCCGGCAACACGGCGGCCGCCGAAATCCTGCCCGGCCTGCTGCTGCATGAATTGAACCAAGAGGGCGGCCCGGCCAAGCACCATATCGACGCCCACATCGACGCGCGCAGCAAGACGCGCCTGCCGATCACGCTGCCGGGCAAGGGCACGCCGGTGCGCCTGAACGTGGCCAAGGACGGGGACTTGACGCTTTCGGCCCAGGCGCAAAAGGATGCCGGCATCGCCTTTACCTACGATTACCTGAGCCCAGGCCGCTTCACCAAGCTGCACGCGGACGCGAGCGGCCTGTCCGGCGAGGGCTACATCACGCCGCAAAAAGTACCTTTTTTGCCGCGCCTGGAAGTGGCGTTTTCGCCTGATTACTTCCGCATCAAGGCGCCGCTCGACAAGGACAAGCTCAAGCCGCCTTTTCCCGGCGTGAAAATCACCGAGGGCTCGCTCGGACTGGAACTGGCGCCCAAACTGAAGGCGGTGGGCAGCATCGGCTTTGAATTTGGCACCGCGCGCAAACTGGCCAGCAGCAAACTGGAGGTGTCGGCCGACGAGGCCGGGCTTGTTTTGAAAGGTAAGCTCAACGTGTTCCTGCCGGGTGTGGACGACGCCAGTGGCGAGATCACCTGGCAGGGCGGCGTCTGGAGCGGTGGCGCCGTCATCAGCGCCACCAAACTGCGCGAGCGGCTCAAATACGTGCAGGGCGGCGAACTGCGGGTCGGTCTGAAGGAGGGCAAGATCGACGCCGGCGGCACGGTCAAGCTGATGCTGCCGGGTGAAAACGAGGCCGACCTCGAACTGGGCTACCGCAACAACAAGTGGCTGTTCGCCGGGCGCGGCGCGATCAAGGTCAACTCGTCCTATCTCAAGCCGATCCAGGCGGCGCTGTCGTATGACGGTGAATTGTTCAAGGCCAGCGGGCGCGCCGGCTTCGCCTTCAAGGGCCTGGACGGCACGCTTGACGCCACCTACGAAAACAAGGACGGCGCCGAAAAAGTCTACGGCAAGGGCGACATCAAGATCGACCAGGGCCGCGCCAAAGGAAATATGCTGGTCGAGCTGCATCCGAACCAGAGCATCACCGGCAAGGGCAAGCTGTCCTACGAGATCCGCAAGGGGCTGGTGGCAAGCGCCGGCATCACCATCGACGACAAGCAAAAAATCACCTTCGACGGCGAATTGAGCTTTCCCGACATCGAGTTGTTCAAGCGCTTTCCAGCCTCCAGCGAGAAGCATTCGATCTTCAAGGCGTCGGCCAGCATTCCCATTCCGGGCGCCTCGATCGGGCCGATCGGCCTCGTGGTCAAGGTCTACGGCGGGCTTGAATACTATTATTTTGCGGGCCCCGGCGTGCTCAAGAACGTCAAGGCCGAGGCCAAATTCAATCCCTTCGAGGCCGACCCGGATTTCTCGTTCAAGCTCAAGGCGACGGCCAGCATTCCGGCCGGCGGGGGCATCACGGGCACCATCGGCGCCGACCTGGCCATTGACGCGGTGCTCGGTTCGGTCGGCGGCGGCTTGAGCGTGTCGGCCACGGCCGGCCTGGAAGGCAAGGCGGAACTGGCCAGCGAGATCAACTACGCCAAGGACCGCTTCAGCATCGACGCCAGCGCTTACGTGGGCGGCAAGGTGATCCTGGGGGCAGGGCTTGACGCGCGCGTGTACGCCGAGGCGGGCGCGCTGGGCATCAGCGTGCGCACCGAGAAGGTGTGGAACCTGGCCAAGACCAGTTTGGACACGGGCCTGGCGCTGGGCATGCGCCTGCCTTTGCACTACGACAGCGTGGACGGCTTCAAGATGCCTTCGCTGTCGGACATCAAGCCGGAGCCGGCCAATCTGGACATCAACCCGTCGCGCATGCTCGAAAAGCTGTTCGGCGACGCCAAGAGCAGCGAAAAGAAGGGATGAAGACGCCATGACGGGATTTTCCAATTCGCCGCGCCTGCTCAAGGGCGGCCTGATCCTGATGAATCCGGCGGACGGCTTGATCCAGCGCGTCATCGCGCTTCAGTACAACCCGGACACAGTCACGCGCGCTTTGCAGCCGCAAAGCACGGGCGGCGCCGGCGGCACCAGCGAACCATTGCGGCTCAAGGGCCCGCCCGTGGAAACCATCAAGCTCGAGATCGTGCTTGACGCGAGCGACCAGCTTGAATTCCCCGCCGGGCACCCGATGGCGGTCAAGGTGGGCCTGCATCCGCAACTGGCCGCGCTTGAAATCATCGTCTACCCGAACAGCGAGACGCTGATCCGCAACAACCAGCTGGCCGGCGCCGGCACGCTTGAAATCGCGCCGGTGCAGGCGCCGCTGCCGCTGTTCGTGTGGAGCCAGTCGCGCGTGGTGCCGGTGCGGATCACCGATTTCTCGATCGTCGAGGAAGCCTTCGACGCCAACCTCAATCCGATCCGCGCGCGCGTGAGCCTGGGCATGCGGGTGCTCAACATCAACGACCTCGGTTTCAACGACAAGGGCGGCCACCTGTTCATGGTCTACCAGCAGCAAAAAGAGCAGTTGGCACGGCAGTCCGGCAGCGCGGCGCTGGCCGGGCTTGGCCTGGGCGCGGCGCCGTGAAATCACACAAGGAGCAGGCATGAGCGAAGGAGCAGGCATGAGCGAAGGAGCAGGCATGAGCGACAAGCACTTCCCCCCCACCAGCCGTTACGCCGCCACCGGCACGGTCGAGATGGTGCGCGACGGCGAGCGCATCGTCCACCTGCGGCGCCGTTTCGTGCCCGACCCGTCACGCTACGCGACCCTGTTCGAGCATCGCGTGGTGCAAGGCGAGCGGCTCGACCTGCTCACCGCCACCTACTTGGGCGACCCGGGCCTGTTCTGGCGCCTGGCCGACGCCAACGGCCTGCTCGACGCGCGCGAACTGGAGCAGGGCGGGCGGCGCTTGCGCCTGACCCTGCCCGAAGGCATGGCGGGGCCGGTCGATGCTTAAGGGGATCCACGTCTCGCTGCTGGTCGGGCCGGCGCAGCCGGTGCCCGCTCCCAGGCCCGTCATGGACGCGCTGCAAAGCATCCAGGTGACGTCGGACGCGGGTGCGCGCAGTGGCTTTCAGATCAAGTTCAACGTCGACAATCACTCGCCCCTGCACACGCTCTTGCTGCTGGCCGGCGGCCAGGTGCCGTGGCTGCGAGTGCTCATCGTGGTCACCATCAACAGCCTGCCCACGGTGATGATGGATGGCCTGATCACGCGCCAGGAGATCGGCGCCGCGAACGAGCCGGGCATGAGCGTGCTCACCATCACCGGCGAAGACCTGTCGGTGGCGATGGACCAGCAAGAGTTCAACGGCATTCCCTATCCGGCCATGCCGGCCCCGGCGCGGGTGGCCCTGGTGCTGGCAAAGTACGCAATGTTTGGCATGGTGCCGCTGGTGATTCCCCCGATTTTTACCGACGTGCCGATCCCGGTCGAATCGATTCCCCTGCATGAGGGAACCGACCTGGCCTACGTGCAAAAGCTAGCCAAAGATGTCGGCTACGTGTTTTACGTAAGCCCGGGCCCGCTGCCGGGCATGAACACGGCTTACTGGGGCCCGGAAATCCGGCTCGGCCTGCCCCAGCCGGCGCTCAACATCGGCATGGACGCGCACAGCAATGTGGACACGCTCTCGTTCGCGGTCAACCAGACCGGCGCGGCGATGCCGATCGTGTTTATCCATAACGCGCTGACCAAGATCGCCTTGCCGCTGCCAATTCCAAATATTTCGCTGCTCAGCCCACCGCTTGGCCTGCTCGCGCCCATTCCCAAGGAGATCACCTTGCTCAAGGAAACCGCCAAGATGTCGCCCATGGCCGCCATATCGCGCGGTCTGGCCGCTGCCGCCTCGAGCGCCGACGTGGTCAGCGCCAACGGCAGCCTGGACGTGTTCAGGTATGGCAGCATCCTCATGGCGCGCCGCCTGGTCGGCGTGCGCGGCGCAGGGGGGGCCTTCGACGGCCTGTATTACGTCAAAAAGGTCAGCAGCACCTTCAAGCCGGGCGAATTCAAGCAAACATTTTCCCTCGCGCGCAACGGCCTGCTGTCGACCTTGCCCCTGGTGCCGACATGAGCGAACGGACGCGTTTCTACGGCAAGTTCCGCGGCACGGTGCTCAACAACATCGACCCCATGCAAAAAGGGCGCATCCAGGTCATGGTGCCCGACACCACGGGGCTGGTGCCGGGCAGCTGGGCCATGCCCTGCGTGCCCTTCGCCGGCCGCCAGAGCGGCCTGTACGTGCTGCCGCAGATCGGCGACGGGGTCTGGGTCGAGTTCGAGCAGGGCGATCTTGATTATCCGGTCTGGGTCGGCGGTTTTTGGGGCAGCGCGGCCGAAGTGCCGGTGCTGGCGCTGGCCGGACTGCCCGTTTCGCCCAGCGTGGTGCTGCAGACCGGTGGTCAAAACACGCTGATGCTGTCGGACCTGCCGGGGCCGACGGGCGGCATCCTGCTCAAGAGTACAACCGGTGCGCTCATTTCGATCACCGAGTTGGGCATCACGATCAGCAACGGGCAGGGCGCCACCATCACCCTGCTGGGACCGGCGGTCAACATCAACGCGGGCGCGCTGACGGTGATCTAGCGCTTTTTCATATTAGCCATTTTTTGGAGGACCACCAGATGCCCGGATTCCTATTGCACGTCGGCGCCACCGTGATTTGCGCGCACGGCGGCCAAGCTACGCCGAGCGCGCCGTTCCCGCGCGTGAGCGTGTCCGGCCAGCCGGTGGTCACGCTGGGCGCGCCCTACGTGGTGGCCGGTTGCGCGATGCCGCCGCCGCCGGTCGGCAACGGACCGTGCGTGAGCGGGCAGTGGCTGGCCGGCGCGACCCGGGTGATGGCGGGCGGCCAACCCGTGCTGCTGCAGGCGGCCCCCTCGATCTGCGCACCCACCGCAACGCCGATGACGGCGCTGCAAACCCAGACCCGTGTGATAGGACTTTGACATGGCGCTCGCCTTTCCCTTCCGGATCGACGCGCGCGGGCGCAGCGCCGCCGTGTTCGAGGACGCGCACCTGCGCGACATGATCGAGCAGGTACTGTTTACGGTGCCGGGCGAGCGCGTCAACCGCCCCGACTTCGGCTGCGGCCTGCTGCAACTGGCGTTCGCGCCGAACAGCGACGCGCTCGCCGCCGCCGTCCAGATGACGGTGCAAGGCGCGCTCCAGCAATGGCTGGGCGAACTGATCGAAGTGGAGGCGGTGGCGGTCGAGGCGCGCGAGGCGCAGCTGCATGTCGAGCTCCAGTACGTGGTGCGGCGCGACCGCGAGCGGGTGCGCGCCTCGTTTGCCCGGAGCCTGCCTTGAAGCGCCAGTTCCGCAGCGCCCATCCGCACCGCGTGCAACTGCTGCGCGAACTGAACCCGCCCACGCTCAACGGCATCGACTATCTGGAAATTGGCAGCGCCGACCAGCGCACCCTCAAGGTGGTGTTCGTCCACCCTGTGGCGGGGTTGGCAGCGGCCCATTTTCGGGTCGAGGGCGGGGTCAGGATCGTCGGCGTCAAGCTCGATGGGCCGGTGCTGGTGGCGGGGCGCGAGGTGAGCGTGCGCGTAGACCGGACGGGCGACTTTTCGTCGTACACGCTGCTGCTGCAAAACCCGGCCGCGCCGCTCGAAGCACCGGCCGGCTTCGACCCTTGCCTCTCTAACATTGCCTTCAGCTTCAAGGCCGAGTGCCCGTCCGACTTCGACTGCCTGACGGCGCGCACCTGCGCGCCGCCCGTCTACGTGGAACCCCGGCTCGACTATCTGGCCAAGGATTACACGAGTTTTCGGCGCCTCATGCTCGAGCGCATGGGGCAGCTCATGCCGCTTTCGCGCGAGCGCAATCCGGCTGATTTTTCCGTGGCGCTGGTCGAGATGCTGGCGCACGTGGGCGACCAGCTCAGCTATTACCAGGACGCGGTCGCCACCGAAGCTTACCTGGGCACGGCGCGCCAGCGCGTCTCGCTGCGCCGCCATGCGCGCCTGCTCGACTACGCCATCAATGACGGTTGCAACAGCCGGGTGTGGGTGGCCCTGAGCGTGCTGCTGGCGGCCGACGGACGCGTCTTGCCGGCGTCCACGCCAGTGCTCACGCGCGGCGCCGCGGGCGGCGGGGCGATCGAACGGGCCGCCATCCTGCACACCCTGCCGGACCCGCAGGTGCAAGTCTTCGAAACCATGCACGAGCTCACGCTACAGTCGGCCCACAACGGGATCGGCATCCACGCCTGGGGCGATCCGAATTTTTGCCTGGCGCGCGGCAGCACCTCGGCCGCGCTGGTCGACGGCGCCGGACTCTCGCTCAAGGCCGGCGATGTGCTGGTGCTCGAGGAAGTCGCCAATCCCGGCACCGGCCTGGCCGCCGACGCCGACCGCAGCCACCGGCACGCCGTGCGCCTGCTGGCAGTGGAGGCGGGCGTTGACCCGATGGGTGCGGTCGATCCGGTGACCCACGCGGCGCTGCCGGTGGCGCTGCAACTGGTGCGCTGGCACGCTGATGACGCATTGCCGTTTGCCTTGTGCGTGACGGTGGAACGGCCGCTCGGCGGCGGCCTGCAAACGCTGCAGCTGGCGCGCGCGCGCGGCAACGTGGTGCTGGCCGACCATGGCTTTACGCGCGACCGGGTCGGTCTCTTGCCGCCGCTCGCGCCGGCCGGGTCGCGCTACCGCCCGCGCCTGCCCGACACTGGCCTCGCGTTCGCCCAGCCTTACCGGCACCGCGCCGCACTGGGGCAGTCGGCGCGCGCTGCGCTCAGCCAGGACTTGCAACAGGTCCAGCCGGCCGGCATGTACCTGGAACTGGACGGCGCCGCTGCCGCGCCGCGCTGGAATGCGCGCGCCGACCTGCTCGGCAGCGACCGCTTCGCGCAAGAGTTCGTGGTCGAGACCGAGCACGATGGCAGCGCCCACCTGCGCTTTGGCGACCGGCAGTTCGGCATGGCGCCCGAGCCGCAGGCGCGCTTGCTGGCGCACTACCGGGTCGGCGGCGGCGGCGGCGGCGAGGGCAACGTGGGGGCCGAGTCGCTCACCCGCATCGTCAGCGAGGACCCGGTGCTGCGCCTGGCCATCGTTGGCGTACGCAACCCGCTGGCAGCCGTCGGCGGGGTCGACCCGGAGCCGGCCGACGCCATCAAGCTGCTCGCTCCCGAAGCATTCCGGGTGCAGGAGCGCGCGGTCACGGAGGACGACTATGCGCGCGTGGCCGAACGCCATCCCGAAGTGCAGCGCGCGCTGGCCCGGCTGCGCTGGACCGGCAGCTGGTACACCATGGTCGTCATCGTCGACCGGCTTGGCGGCAAGCCGCTCGATGCGGCCTTTCGCGCGGCCATGCTGGAGCACCTCGAGCGTTTTCGGCTGGCCGGCCACGACCTCGACCTGGCCGCCCCGGTGTTCGTGGCGCTCGATATCGCACTGCTGGTGTGCGTGGCGCCCGGCTTTTTCAGCGCTCCGGTTGAAAAAGCTCTATACCAGGCGCTGGGCGCCGGGCGCGACGCGAACGGGCAGGCCGGCTTTTTTCATCCGGACCATTTTACTTTTGGGGACCCGCTGAGCGTGTCGCGCCTGATCGCGGCCGCCATGCAGGTCAGCGGCGTGGCCTCGATCGAGGTGCTGCGCTTTCAACGCTGGGGCAAACCGGCCGACCACGAGATCGAGAACGCGCGCATCCAGGCGGCGCCGTTGGAGGTCCTGCGCCTCGATAACGATCCCAGCTTTCCGGAAAACGGCCATCTGATGCTGACCATGTGTGGGGGAATATGAGCGACGAATTGAATCGGGCCGACTCCTTTGCAGATACCTTGGCCGACTGCGACTGTTGCAAGGGCGTGCACAGCGTCACGCCGGCCGACCAGGCCAATCCTCCCGGGCAGTCGGCGCTCAAGATGCGGGTCGGCACCCATGCGCGCTTCCTGCAAAGCCAGGTGGCCGCGCTGGCCGGCCAGGACGCCTTGCACGGTTTGACCACGCGCGCGCCGGACGACCCCGCGCTGGCGCTGCTGGACGGCTGGTCGGCGCTGCTCGATGTGCTTAGTTTTTACCAGGAGCGCATCGCCAACGAGGGTTATTTGCGCAGCGCCACCGAGCGCCGCTCGGTGCTCGAACTGGCGCGCACAATCGGCTACGAATTGCGCCCCGGCGTGGCGGCATCGACCTATCTCGCGTTCGGCATGGAAAGCGCGCCCGGCGCGCCGGCCGGCATGCGCATTCCGCTTGGCCTGAAGACGCAAAGCACGCCCGGGCAGGACGAAACCGCCCAGGTCTTCGAGACGCTCGAAGCGATTGACGCGCGCGCGCGCTGGAACGCGCTGGCGGTCGCGCATGAGGATAGCGTGACTCCCGTCGTCGGCACCGACACGCTCTACCTGCGCGGCCAGCATACCGGCCTGCAGGCCGGCGACCTGCTGCTGGTGGTGGGCGACGAACGGCTGGCCGATCCGGCCGATTTGCACTGGGACGTGCGCCAGGTCACGCGCGTGCTGGCGGTGGCCCCGCTTGAAGCCAGCGCCGATCCGCTGGCTGGCCACAGCGTCGTCACGCTGGAGCGCGCGCTCGGCTCGTCCGCGCCGCCGGGCGCCCCCGTCGCCACCAACGCGCGCTGTTACGCGCTGCGCGCCAAGGCCGCCCTGTTCGGCGCCAACGCGCCCGACTGGCGTGCCATGCCGGCCACCCTGCGCGCGGCCTACCTCGGCTTCGACAAGCCGGAGCAGGCGCCGATCGGTGAACACGGCCAGTGGCCGGGCTTTACCATGGCGGGCGTCTCCGACGCTCCGCCCGGCGAGTTGGCCGGCAGCGGGCTGTATGCCGAGTATTTCGCTGGCAAACAGCTCAACGTGCCGGCGTGCGCGCGGCTTGACCCGGTCATCGATTTCCACTGGGGCGCCGGCGGGCCGGACGCGCGCGTTGGCGTCGACCATTTTGCGGCGCGCTGGAGCGGTTGGCTGGAAGTGCCGGCCACGGGCGACTACACCCTGTTCGTGCTGGTCGACGATGGCGTGCGCCTGTGGCTGGACGGCAAGCTCCTGATCGATCAATGGGTCGACCATGGGAGTACCGAATTTGGCGTGCTGGCCGCGGGCCTGGAACGGGGAAAAAAATACGATCTGCGGCTCGAGTATTACGAAAACGGTGGCGGCGCGACCATCGTTTTTTCGTGGCAGGGTCCGGGCCTGGCCAAGCAGGTGGTGCCGGCCGAGCGCCTGTATCCGCGCGACGTCAACAGCGTGCATCTGGACGCCAGCTATACGAAGTGGGTGGCGGGTAGCTGGATGGTGCTCGGCCTTGGCCAACGGCGCGAGCTGTATCAGGTCGTGACGGCCAGCGACGATGGCCGCTCGCAGTTCACGCTTACCAGCAAGACCACGCGCCTGCTCTTGCGCGGCGCGCGGCTGCGCGAATTGTTCAACGACCAGCTGCGCGCAACCGCCGCGTACGGGGAGTCGAGCGAACTGGCCTGGGCCGCGCGGCCCCGTTCCGGGCTGCTCGCAGGGCTGGTGCTCGACTTGACCACGCAGGAAGACGAGCTGGCCGCCGGGCGCATGATCGCGCTGGCGGGCAAGGTGCTGCGCGAGGGGGCCGGGAACGCAGCGCTCAAGGCGCGCCTGCAAAACCACGATCCGCTGGCCGCTTTCGAACCCGCGCGCGACGGCAAGTCGGCCAGGTTCACGTTCATTGACGGGCAGCGCCTGACGGCCTTGCTCGAGCCAGCCTCGGAAGTGGTGCGCATCCAGCACGCCGAGGTGGTGGACGGGCACACCCGCCTGCTGCTGGAAACCGCGCTGGTGCACGCTTACTTGCCGGCGACGTTGCGCGTCAACGCCAACGTGGCTGCCGCCAGCCATGGCGACAGCCGCCAGATGCAGATCCAGCCGGAGCTGCTTGGCGGCGGCGACAGCAGCCGCACGTTCCAGCGCTTTGCCCTGCGTCAGGCGCCGCTGACCCACATCGCGGCGGCCACCGCGTCGGGCGCGGCCAGCACGCTCGCGCTGCGGGTGGACGGCGTGTTGTGGCAGGCGGCGCCGCGCATCGGCCTGCTCGGGCCGCGCACGCGCGGCTACGTGCTGCAATTGAACGACGACGGCCAGAGCGTGGTGCAGTTTGGCGACGGCGTGCACGGCGCGCGCCTGCCCAGTGGGGAACTCAACGTCGAGGCGAGCTACCGGGTTGGCCTCGGCTCGCAAGGCAATCTGGCGAGCGGAAAAATCGACCTGCTGCTGATGCGTCCACTCGGCCTGAAAGAGGTGGTCAACCCGGTTCCCGCCAGCGGCGGCGCCGACCCCGAGAGCGGGGCGCGGGCGCGCGCCAACGCGCCGCTGACGGTGCGTACGCTCGACCGGATCGTGTCGCTGCGCGATGTCCAGGACTTCGCCGCCGCCTTTGCCGGGATCGGCAAGGCGCAGGCGGTCTGGCTGTGGAACGGCGCCCAGCGCCTGGTGCACCTGACCGTGGGCGGGGTCGACGGCGCCGACATCGACCCGCTCTCGGCGCTGCATCGCAATCTGGCCGCTGCCGTCGACGCGGCGCGTGCGCCCCACCAGATGCTCACCATTGCCCCCGGGCGCACCCTGTGGTTCGGGTTGGATGCGCGCGTGGCGGTGCTGGCTGGGCAGCGCGCCGCACCGGTGCTCGCGCGCGTGCGGCTGGCCTTGCAGGCGGCGTTCGGTTTTGCCGCGCGCAGCTACGGACAGTCGCTCAGCGGCAGCGAACTGCTGGCCGCGATGCAGGCGGTGGAAGGGGTCGACTGGATCGACCTTGACCAGATGCGGCTGCGCGCGACGCCCGGCGGGCCGGTGCAGGCACAAGTGCCCGGCCCGGACGGTCGCCTGCGATCGCAGCGCGCGCACTGGCAGGACGGGCAAGTGGCACCGGCCGAACTGCTGCTGCCCGACTTGGCTGATGTGAACCTGTCCGAGGTGACGGCATGAGCCTCGACGCCGATTTCCTGTTTTCGCGCCTGCCGGCGTTTTACCAGAGCCGCGACGCCGAGCAGGGCGGCTCGCTGCGCGCGCTGCTGACAGTAATCGCCGCCCAAGGCGCGGTGCTTGACGACGACATCGCGCGCCTGTACGAGAACTGGTTCATCGAGACGTGCGACGAGTCGCTGGTGCCGTACATCGGCGACCTGCTAGGTGTGCGCGGCCTGTACTCGGTGGCCGGCACGCCCGCGTTCGGCCAGCGCGCGCTGGTGGCCAACACCTTGCGCCTGCGGCGCCGCAAAGGCACCTTGTCCGTGCTCGAGGAGCTGGCCTTCAACGCGAGCGGCTGGCCGGCGCGCGCGGTCGAATTTTTCCAGCTGCTGGCCACCACCCAGCACGTGAACCACACCCGTACTGCGAATGTGCGCACGCCCGACTTGCGCCACGCGCTCGCCATGGAGCGTATCGACGGCGCCTTTGACCGCGCCGCCCACACTGCCGAACTGCGCGCGCTGCCCGGTGGGCGCTACAACATTGCCAACGTCGGCCTGTACCTGTGGCGCCTGTCCGCGTTCGCCCTGCAGGGACGCGGCAGCGCGCCGGCCGAGGCGGCGCACGCAGGCCGCTTCCGGTTCGACCCCTTGGGACGCGACATGGCGCTGTTCAACCGCCCGCGCGCCGAAGACAGCGTGGGCCACTTGGCAGAACCGGTCAACGTGCCCGAGCCGATCTCGCGCCGGCTGCTGCACGACGAACTGAACGCGCTGCGCCAGGCGCTGGTCGACGACACCGACCCGCCGCTCGGCTACTTTGACGCGGACGGCGGGGCGGTGCTGCGCATCTGGCTCGACGGCGAGGCAGTCCCGCCTGAAAATATGCTCGTGTGCAATCTGTCGGCGCGCTCGGACGACGCAGCCCCGCACGACTGGCGCCGCCCGCCGGCGCAGCTGACGGTGGCCGCGCGCGTGGCCGGGCGGCCCGAGCTCGACTTTCCGCGCGACTCGGCGCGCATGCTGGTCGGCATCGATCCGGTGCTGGGCCGGATCGCTTTGCCGGCGGGCAAAGTCGCGGCCAAAGTCGAGGTGGCGTACGCGGTCGGTTTTCCCGGCGACATAGGGGGCGGGCCGTACGACCGGCGCGGTGCGCGCCGCGTCGACGAGGACGGCAGCGGTCTGCTGGGCGGGCGCGGCTTTGACGTGGCGCTGCGGGTTGGCGCGGGCGCGGGCGCGTTGCCCACGCTGGCAGCAGCGCTGGCGCTGGTGGTGGCAGGCAAGCGTACCTTGATCGAGCTCGACACGGACGCCAGCGAAGCCATTTCTCCCATGCTGGTGCTGCCCGAATCGTATCTGGTGATCGAGGCGCGCAACCGGCGCCGCCCGGTGCTCATTGGCGACATCCATCTGCAGGGTAATGGAACCACGCGCTTTGGCCTGTCGGGCATCACGCTGGACGGCCAGTTGCTGCTCGACGGCCCGCTGCGCGAAGTCGACCTGCGTCATTGCGGCCTGACCCCGGCGCGCGGCGGCATCGCGCACACGGGCAGTGCGCCGGAACTGCAGCTTGTGCTCAGCCATTGCGTGTGCGGACCGGTACGCGCGCAAAACGCGCTGGCGGCGGTCGCGGCCGGCGACAGCGTGGTCGCGTCCTTCGATCTGCCGCGCAGCGCGCTGCGGATCGAACGCTGCACCGTGCCGGGCACGACGGCGGCCGGCGAACTGGCGGCCGGCAACAGCCTGTTTGGTGCGCGCGTGAGCATCGAGCGCACCCAGCAGGGATGCGTGCGCTTTTGTTACGTGCCCCAGAGCTCGCAGACGCCGCGCCGCCACCGCTGCCAGCCCGACCTGGTCGTCAAGGACCTCGCGCCGGCGCTGGCGGCGGCCGAGGCGGTGCGGGTCAGACCGAGTTTTACCCAGGTCGGCTATGCCGACCCGGCCTATTTCCAATTGACCTCCGGCACGGCCAGTGAAATCCGGCGCGGCGCCGACGATGGCGCGGAAATGGGCGTATGGAACATGCTCAAACAAGCCCAGCGCGAAGCCAACATCACCCAGGCGCTCGACGAATACTTGCGCTTCGGCCTGGAGGCGGGTGTCATTTTCGTCAATTAGAACGTCAGAACAACTCCATTCACGTCGAAGGAAACACGCGCAATGAAAGCAGACCTCACCCGCCTCACGTTTCAGCAAGAGAACCACTATCGCAGCGTGCGCATGCAGCAGGGGCGGGTCCAGCTCGACGCCGACTGGAACGAGCAGCAGGATATCCTCAACCACCGGATCGAAGGCGAAACCGTCGACACGCTCGGCCACGCGGCCGGTCCCCTGGACCAGGGCGGCTTCACGCTCACAGCGGCCGGCAAGAATGTGCTGATCGGGGCGGGGCGCTATTACGTCGAGGGCATTGTGTGCGAAAACGCGACGCAGGTGAGCATGAGCACCCAGCCCGATTTTCCGGCTGCGGCCTCGCCCATTGTGCCGCCCGGCGCTTTTTCGATTGACCTGCCGCCGGCCGGCGCGCCACGGCCGGCCAATATCATCGTCTACGACGGCGCCGGCGCGCCCCAGGATCCACCGGACGGGGTCTACATCGCCTACCTCGAACTGTGGCAGCGCCACCTGACGGTGCTCGAACAACCCCTGATGCGCGAGGTCGCGCTGGGCGGGCCGGACACCGCCACGCGCGAAAAAACCCTGTGGCAGGTCAAGCTGCTGCGCGCGGGCGAACCGGGCGAGGCCCTGACGTGCCTGTCGGACGTGGCGGACTGGAACACGCTAACGGCGCCGCCGACCGGGCAACTGGCCGCGCGCGCCGAACCGGGCTCGCCGCCCAAGGATCCTTGCCTGCTCAGTCCCGACGCCGGCTACCGGCGTCTGGAAAACCAGTTGTACCGGGTCGAAATCCACGACGACGGTTCGCAGACCTCGCTGCGCTATAAATGGTCGCGCAATAACGGTTTTCTGGCCTCCAAAGTGGTGCGCTGGCTGGGCAGCCCGATTGCCGACGAATGCGAGGTCGATTCGATCGGGCGCGACGCCACGCTGGCCATCGTGGCGCGCTGCTGGCTCGAGTTCTTCGACGACAACCACGAGTTGCTGGGCCTGTCGGGCACGCTGGTCAGGGTGCTCAAGACGGCCGGCAACGTCGTCACGCTCGACCTGGCGAGCGCGACCGGCAGCCTTGATCAAGCGCTGTTCCTGCAAAACCCGCGCGTGCGGGTGTGGGAAGACTGGGGCGACATGACGCTGGCGGCGCCAGGCGCTGCCGGCGGCTGGGTTGAGCTGGAGGACGGGGTCGAGATCAAATTTACGTCCGGCAGCTACCGGATGGGCGACTACTGGACTATTCCGGCACGCACCGCAAGCGCCGACATCGAATGGCCGCGCGAGCCCAGCGGCCAGAGCGCCTTCATCGGGCCGCAAGGCGTGTTGCGCGCGTTCGCGCGCCTGGCCATGCTCTCGGCGGCGGGCGGCACCTGGAGCGTGCTGTCCGATTGCCGGTCGCTGTTCCCGGCGCTGAGCGAACTGACAAACCTGGTGTATGTGGGCGGCGACGGCCAGGAGATCATGCCCGACTTTCTCGACCCCGCCAATAATTTGTTGCCTAGTCCACTTGAAGTGGGGGTCTTCAACGGCCAGTATCCCGTGGCCGGCGCGGCGCTCCGATTCACCGCCAGCGACGGATTTTTCCCGGGCGGGGGCAAGGTCGAGATCACCACCACGGCGGCGACCGGCATCGCCGCGATTGGCTGGACGCTCGATGCGAACGTGCTCGATCAGCGCGTCACAGTTGAATTGCTGGAAGCCGGGCAGACGGCGCCGGGCAAGTTCGCCAGCGTGCATTTCTCGGCCCGCCTGTTGGTCGCCGCGCAAGTGGCCTACGACGCGTCCAAGTGCGCCGATCTCGCCGCGGCGGGCGTAAGCAATGTGCAGGACGCCATCGACGTCCTGTGCATGCGCACGCATGGGGGCGGCTGCTGCGTGACGGTGGGCAAGGAAGGCAGTTTTCCCACCCTTGACGTGGCCCTGCGCACGCTGCTCGAACAGGAAAAGTCCGACATCTGCATCTGCCTGCTGCCCGGCGAGCATCATCTTGGTGAGAGCGGTATCGATCAGCAAGCTCCTGGCCTCAAGCTCCTGATCCACGGCGCCGGGCGCGCCAGCCGCCTCATGTTCGACGGCCAGGAATTGAACTTTCTGGGCATGCAGGCGTTGACCTTGCGCGATTTCGACCTCATCAACACGGGTGCGCCCAGCGGCTTGCGGGTCGAGGGCACGGCACAGGTGCAATTGCACAATCTGCATATCGGCGGCATGAGCGAACCCGGCCAAAGCCTGGTGCGGCTCTCCGACGCCGGCAATATTGACATGCGCGACTGCCGCCTGAGCACCTTCCAGAAGAGCTCGGTCGAAATCTTCGGCCTGGTGCTGGCCGAGATTCCTTTGCTAAGGCCGCTTGAACGCAGCTTGCAGCTCAGCGGCGGCGAGCTCTTCCGTCCTATCACGGCCGACGTGGTGGGCGAGCTCGTCAACTACGACGAGGCGCAGCGCAGGGAGTTGATCAAGACCTATGAATTGTTTGTCAGGCAGCACAGTAGCGATGGCGTGGTCACCACCAATGCCTTGCGGGCCCTGTCAGAGCTGGCCGAGACGGTGTCGACGAGAATGGGCGGCATGGCGCAGGCGCTGGACAACTTGCGCACCGGGTTGATGTTGAATACGCCCGGGTTTGCGCTGATGCTGGGCGGCACGCCGGCGCTCGCATCGCTTAGCGACAACCAGATCAATGGCCGGCTGTCGGTGTATGGAGAATCGTCCGGTGGCGACATCAACGAGGATGGCAGGATCAATGCTTTGCGCGGACGCGTGCAAACCGGGGCATTCAGGATCCGGGACGGGCGCTGCGCGCTACGCATACGCAATAACGAGATGCGCGAAATGCGTTTGGGCGACGAGTGGCTGCGCCAGTCGGTGGAGGGGAACACCAATGAATCCTACGGCACGCTGATCGCCGAGGGAAACACCATGGTTGGCTACCAAACGCAGATGCTGGCGTTCGATCTGGCGCTGTGCCACAACGTGCTGCACCCGTATCAGGACGTGGGTACCGTGTTTGCGACCCAGGCCAAATATCTGGGCAATTTCGCGCATAACGATTTTCGGATTTTCAATGTCGGCAATGTGGCCGAAAAGTTCGGCAACGGTGCGTTAAATATCGTCTGAGGCACGCCAGCGGCGTAACGTTACTTGAGCCAGTTGCCATCCATGTGCAATGGAAGCGCCGGGGCCAACCCAGGACAGCGTCCTACCATAGGCTGCCGGGGGCGCACGCATCCGGTCTGAACGACACCGCTTGGTCCATGCGCGATACCGGACGGGTGGGTCCGGCATCGGCGGCCATGACCCGCTGCATGTTCGGCCACAAGGTCGCGATCCGCTTGCGCGCAGTGTCGCGGCCGCATGCACCTTCCGCCGGTGGCACGGATTCAAATCTCGACCTGAGTCCCCAGTTCGATCACTCGATTGCTCGGAATGCGGAAATAATCTGCCGCGTCGCGTGCATTCCTGGACATGGTGACGAATAGATGCTCGCGCCATGGCATCATGCCACTTCCCGGCGTCGAAATCACGGTCTGGCGCGCCACGAAGAACGATGTCTCCATCATGTCGAACTTCAGGCCGTGCTCTGTACACAGCACCAGGGCACCAGGAATATCCGGCTCGTCCTTGAAACCATACTTGACGTTGACCTGGTGGCAGTCGTGCCCGAGCGGCGTAATGCTTACCCGCTGCGTGTCCGCGACCCACGGCTCCTCGATCACTTGCACCGTCAGGAATATGACGCGCTCGTGCAAGACCTTGTTGTGCGAAAGATTGTGCAACATGGCATGCGGCACCCCGTCGCTCTCCGAGCGCATGAAAACGGCGGTACCAGGCACGCGAAGCGGCGGCGATACAAACAGCGATTGCAGGAAGTCATCGAGCGGGATGGCATGTTTTTGCAGGTTCAGAAACACTAGCCGGCGGCCGCGCTTCCAGGTCAGCATGACGATAAACAAGACCGAGCCTAGCATTAGCGGAAACCAACCGCCATGCAACAACTTGAGTAGGTTGGCGGAGAAAAAGGTGAGGTCGATGACAAGGAAGAAGCCGGTTGCGGTCCAGCACAGCAAGGGGTTTAATTTCCAACGGTAACGGATCACAAAGAAAGTCAGGATGGTCGTGGCCAGCATCGTCGCCGTGACGGCAATGCCGTAGGCGGCAGCCAGATTCTCCGAGGAGCCAAAACCGATTACCGCGATCAGCACCACCACCAGCTGAAGCCAGTTCACCGCCGGCATGTAGATCTGGCCGATTTCGCTTTCCGATGTGTGTTGCACCCGCATGCGCGGCAGCAGTCCCATGGCGATGGCCTGCTTGGTCATCGAAAAAGTACCTGAAATGGTCGCCTGCGATGCGATCACGGTGGCGATGGTGGAAAGGATTACCAGAGGATAAATGCTCCATGCGCCCAGTTGCTGGTAGAACGGATTCGATATTGCTTCGGGATGGGCCAGCAACAGGCCGCCCTGACCCAAGTAATTCAACGCTAGTGAAGGAAAGGCAATGAAGAACCAGGCGGCGCGGATCGGCTTTTTTCCAAAGTGCCCCATGTCCGCGTACAAGGCCTCGGCACCGGTAAAGGCAAGCACCACGGCACCGAGGGCGATGAAGGCGGTATACCGGTTGTTGATCATGAAAGCGACGGCATGCACGGGATTGATTGCGGACAGGATCGCGGGCGAATGGACAATATTGATCGCGCCCATTGTGGCGAGCACGGCGAACCAGAGCACCATGATCGGTCCGAACCAGCGGCCGATGCCGGCGGTGCCGTAACGCTGGGCCGAATATAGGAGGATTAGCACGATCATGGTCATCGGGACCACATACGGTTTCAGCGCGGGTGTAGCGACTTCCAATCCTTCGATCGCCGACAGCACCGAGATCGCGGGGGTGATCACGCTGTCGCCGTAAAACAGGGCCGCGCCAAAGACGCCGGCAATGAGCAGCCCGGCATAGATACGCGAGCCCTTCACCGAGGCGCCAAGTGCCAGCGCAAGCAGGGCGACGATGCCGCCTTCGCCTCGATTGTCTGCCCGCAGCACCAGCGTCACGTACTTCAGCGAGACGATGATGGTCAATCCCCAGAAAATCAGGGAAACAATCCCGAGCAAATTGGCCTGGGTTAATGCCAGGCCGTGCGTGGGATCGAAAATTGTCTTGAGCGTGTAAAGGGGGCTGGTGCCGATGTCGCCATAGACAATGCCAACTGCGGACAGGGTGAGGGCGAGCAGCTTGCTGTTCTTGTTTTCGGACGTCAAAATCGCACCAGTCATATAGGTTGAGGTGCAGCGCACCCTGAAACTTCGAGAATATCAGGAAAAGCTTATACAGATGCACATAAAAAGCGTGTAAAGAAATGGCTAAATGGCGTAAAAACGCTATAAAAATTGCCAATCACTTATTTGGCGCGTAGCAAGTAGCGTGGCCAGAATAACGCCCACCACAACAGCCGTAGACCACCCATGGTGTCGACATGATGCATACTTGGTGTGGGGAACGAAATTTTCTTCATCTGCATGACGAATAGGCCCACGTTGAGCCAGACAATGACGTCAAGCTCGGAATGGATATTGCAGGTGACGTAGGCTATGACCGGGACAATCAGTACGCCGGCGTAAGCCGATGCCATCACGGCTAGATGGAATACGAGCTGCTTGACGGTCATTTTAAGATCAGTTCAGCAGCAGGCGGTAACCAACGCCAGTCTCGGTGATCAGATGACGCGGTTGGGTCGGGTCGTCCTCCAGTTTGTGCCGCAGGTGACCCATGTAGATGCGCAGGTAATGACCGCTCTCGGTATGCTGTGGGCCCCATACCGAGCGCAGCAACTGCGGATTGCTGACTACCTTTCCCGAATTGGCCACCATGACGGACAGCAGGCGATATTCGGTGGGCGTCAGATGCACGTGGGTGCCTGCCTTCGCAACGCGCCGGTCCCTCAGGTCGACCGACACGTCGCCGAAGCGCACGACATCCATTTCCGCCTGGACTGCCGCCCCGCGCTGGCGCCGCAGTGCCGCTCTCACCCTGGCCAATAACTCGTCGACACCAAAAGGCTTGGTCAGATAGTCGTCCGCACCGGCATCGAGCGCGCGCACTTTTTCGCGCTCGCTGGTGCGGGCAGAGAGCACAATGATGGGAATGTTCGACCACTTGCGCAGATCGGCAATGAAATCGATCCCATCGCCATCTGGAAGGCCGAGATCGAGCACGATCAGGTCCGGCGGGCGAGTCCCGGCATCGATCAGGCCGCGCGCCAGCGTAGCGGCCTCGTGTACGTGCCAGCCTTCTTCCTCCAGCGCCGCGCGCACGAAGCGTCGTATCTGGGGTTCGTCTTCGACGAGCAATGCTTTTGGTGCCAGTTCATGCATGTTATTGCTCCGATTGGACTAAATCAAGTTCAGGCATCGCCGGCGGTGTGCCCAGCGCCAGCGAAAATACAAAGCCGGCACCGCCTTCCGGCGAGACGCAAGTGTCGATGGTTCCGCCATGTGCCTCGACAATGGCGCGGCAGATGGCCAGCCCGAGCCCGACGCCCGTCTTGGTCGATTCCTTCTCGCCGCGCGTGAATTTCTCGAACAAGGCTTCCTGGCGCCCCAACGGCAAGCCGGGACCATTGTCGTAGACCATCACATTGACGACGCTGCCATGCGCCTTGGCGGCGATCACGATGCGCGAGCCCTCGGGCGTATACTTGGCTGCGTTTTCCAGCAGATTGCACAGGACGCGCTCGAGCAAGACGGCGTCAAAGCGCAGCAGCGGTAGATTGGGCTCGAGCTGGGTGATCACCTGATGGCGTTTGAGCTGCGAGCCGCTGGCCCGCAGCGCGCTGCCGACGACTTCCTCGAGTGTCTGCCATTCGAGGTTGAATGTGACTTCGCCGCTTTGAATGCGCGCCATGTCGAGCAGGTTCGATACCAGGGCGCTCATGCGAATCGACTCGTCATGCAGGGTATGGGCGTAGGCAAGCTGGGCGGGATCGAGGGCCGGTCTGGAGCGCACCAGCGTCTCGGACACGCCCACCAGCGATGTCAGGGGCGTGCGCAGGTCGTGCGACAGGGCCGCCAACAGGGAATTGCGCAAGCGTTCCGACTCCATGTTTACCAGTGCGTTCTGCGCCACCTCGATGTAATGGACACGCTCAAGGGCGATGGCGGCCAGCGCCGCAAAAGCGTCGAGCTGTTGCCTTTGCTCGGGAATGAGGATCCAGCGCAGGCTTTCCGGCTCAATGGCCAGTACGCCCCGGGTACGCATCGGCGCGACCAGGGGAAGGTAAAATAGCTTGCTGGCCGGCAGCGTGTCGGTGCCAAGGCCGGCGCTGGCGGCCCGGTCGAACGCCCACTGGGCGATGCCGATGTCAAGCGCGGCGGCCAAACTGTCGTTCATGCCCGCTTCTGGCGCAAGCAGTCTGCCGTCAGCGTCGGGCACCAGCAAGGTGGCCTTGGCGCGGAAGGCGCGCTGAACGAAGCTGCTGGTGATGTCGAAAATCTGCTCGGTCTGCAGTGTTCCGGACAGTTCGCGCGCGAATTCATACAGGGCGCGTGAACGGCTTTCACGGTGCGAAGCCACGCGCGCCTGAAAGCGCAGATTTGCCGTCAGATGGCCGGTGATCAGGCCAACGGCCAACATGACTGCGAACGTGACGAGGTACTGTGCATCGGAAATGGCAAAGGTAAAGCGCGGAGGAACGAAGAAAAAATCGAAGCAGGCAACGCTGACGCAAGTGGCCACGACCGAAGGTCCCCGTCCAAATCGCAATGCGACCAAGACCACCACCAACAGGAATAACATGGCAATATTGGCCAGGTCTAAAAAGGCAAACAGCGGGGTGGCCACCAGCGCGGTCGCGACACTGGCCGCGCCGGCCCAACCATATTTCCAGAGGCGGCGCTTGGCGGGCATCCCGTTTATTCCCCCTTGCCCCAGGCCAGGCGCCGATGGCGCCCCGGCCGCAGTGTCGTTGGCGGCGGCGCCGATTTCAGTGAGGTCGATATCCGGCGCGTAGTGGGCGATTCGCCGGATGTGCGGGGTGCGCCATGGCCAGCTCCGATGTCCGCGGCCCAGCATGATTTTCGACAGATTGTGGCTGCGTGCGTACTCGACCGCAGCGGCGGCAATGTCGCTGGCAGACAGCACGGCCGTGCTCGCGCCAAGGTCCTGGGCCAGCTTCAGTGTCTGCAGTATTTGCTCGCGCTGGGCGCCCGGCAGCTGCTGCAGCGACGGCGTTTCTATATAGATGGCATGCCATTCGGCGCCGAGCTGGCCGGCCAGGCGTGCGGTACTGCGCACCACATGCTCGCCGCCGGGACGGGGGCCGATGCATGCCAGCAGCGCCGCATCGGTCTTCCAGATCGCCGCAATCGATTTTTCGACGCGGTAGGCGCGCACGTCGTCGCCGATCCGGTCGGCCGTACGACGTAGCGCCAGTTCGCGCAGCGCGATCAGGTTGCCCTTCCGGAAAAAATTTTGGGCGGCGCGTTCGGCCTGCTGTTCCTGATAGACCTTGCCGCTTTTCAGGCGCGCCAGCAGCTCGTCTGCCGGGATATCGACCAGAACGACTTCGTCGGCCTGGTCGAACACCGTATCGGGCACCGTTTCGGCGACCCGAATGCCGGTGATGCCACCGACGACGTCGTTCAAGCTGTCGAGATGCTGGACGTTGATCGTCGTGAAAACATCAATGCCGGCGCCGAGCAAATCTTCCACATCTTGCCAACGCTTTGGATGGCGCGACCCGGGCGCATTCGAATGCGCCAGTTCGTCCATCAGGATCAACGCCGGCTGGCGCGCCAATGCCGCGTCCAGGTCGAATTCGCTAAGCGTTTTGCCACGATATTGCACCGCTTTCAAGGGCAATAGCGGCAAGCCTTCGAGCATGGCGGCCGTTTCGCTGCGACCATGCGTTTCAATTACGCCAACCAGCAATTGCTGCCCTTGCGCATGCAGCTTGCAGGCGGCGGCCAGCATGCCGAAGGTCTTGCCCACGCCGGCCGACGCCCCAAAGTAGATGCGCAGCTTGCCGCGCGCTTCTTTCCTGTCCTGTGCCTGTACATTGGCAAGCAAGAGGTCGGGGTCCGGGCGTTGGGCGTCGTTGGGAAACATGATCAGGGGGCTGTCGCCGCTTGCGCGTCAAGCGCGAGGTTTAATGCCAGCACGTTCACCCGGGACTCGCCCACCACCCCGGCCAACTGCAGTTCGCTGTACTGCTCGACCAGCGTGTTGATGCGCGCGACGCTGATGCCACGCGCAGCGGCAACCCGGCCGCTCTGGTAGCGCGCGGCAGCCACGCTGATTTCCGGATCCAGACCACTGGCTGAGGCCGTTACAAGGTCAACCGGAATCGGCAGGGTATTGCCTGGGTCGGCAGCCTTGAGCGCTTCAACCCGGCCCTTCACCGCCGCGATTTGCGCCGGATTGGTCGGTCCCAGATTGGCGCCGCCAGAACCGGCGCCATTATTTGCCATGGGCGCGGTGGCTGAAGGACGGCCCCAGAAATACTTGGGCGAGGTGAACGACTGGCCGATCAGGTGCGAACCAACAACGATGCCGTCGCGCTCGATCATGCTGCCTGCGGCCTGGTGTGGATACAGGATTTGGCCGAGACCGGTCACGGCAAGCGGATAAAGCACGCCGCAGACCAGGGTGAGTGCGCCGAATAATACAAGCGCTGGACGAAGGGTAGATTGCATGGCAACTCCAGTTTAGGCCAGATTGAGAAAAGATAGCAGCACGTCGATCAGCTTGATGCCGATGAAGGGCAGGATGAGGCCGCCCACGCCATACAGCAGCAGATTGCGGCGCAGCAGCGCGGCCGCGCCAATGGCCCGGTATTGCACGCCCTTGAGCGCCAGCGGAATCAGTACCACGATGATCAAGGCATTGAAGATCACGGCCGACATGATGGCCGACGAGGGACTCGACAGGTGCATGACGTCGAGCGCCTTCAGGCTGGGATAGGTGCCAACGAAAGCAGCCGGGATGATTGCGAAGTACTTGGCGATGTCGTTCGAAATCGAGAACGTCGTCAGCGAGCCGCGCGTCATCAGCATTTGCTTGCCGATTTCAACGATTTCCAGCAACTTGGTCGGGTTCGAATCCAGATCCACCATATTGCCGGCTTCCTTGGCGGCCTGGGTGCCCGAATTCATCGCCACGGCCACGTCGGCCTGGGCCAGCGCTGGCGCATCGTTGGTGCCGTCGCCAGTCATCGCCACCAGGCGCCCTTCGGCCTGGTAGCTGCGAATGAGCTTCAACTTGTCCTCGGGCGTCGCCTCGGCCAAAAAGTCGTCGACGCCGGCTTCGGCAGCGATGGCCGCTGCGGTCAGCTTGTTGTCGCCGGTGATCATCACGGTCTTGATACCCATGCGGCGCAGTTCGGCAAAGCGTTCCTTGATGCCACCCTTGACGATGTCTTTCAGTTCGACCACGCCGGCCACCTTGCCTGCATCGGTGACAACCAGTGGCGTGCTGCCACGGCGCGCCACATCGTCGACCGTGCGCGCCACATCGGCCGGGTAAGGGTTGCCCAGCGCCTCGACGTATTTGCGCATCGAATCGGCAGCGCCCTTGCGCACTTCCCGTTGACCAAGGTCGACGCCGCTCATGCGGGTATTTGCGCTGAACGGGACAAAGGTCGCGTGCAAGGCCGCCATCTCGCGTTCCCGGATGTTGAACTTCTGTTTTGCGAGCACCACGATGCTGCGGCCTTCCGGGGTTTCGTCGGCCAGCGAAGCCAGTTGCGCCACATCGGCGAGCTGCTGTTCGGTCAACCCCGGAGCGGGGAAGAAGGCTGACGCCTGCCGATTGCCGAGCGTGATGGTGCCGGTCTTGTCGAGCAGTAGCACGTCGACGTCGCCCGCCGCTTCCACCGCCCGGCCGGAGGTGGCGATGACGTTGGCCTGCATCATGCGGCTCATGCCGGCCACGCCGATGGCCGAGAGCAGCCCACCGATGGTGGTTGGGATCAGGCACACCAGCAGCGCGATCAGCACTGTGATGCTGACCGGCGTCCCGGATTGCGCCGCAGCGACGGCGAACAGGGAAAACGGCAGCAGCGTGACGGTCACGACCAGGAACACGATCGTCAGTGCCACCAGCAGGATCGTGAGCGCAATTTCGTTCGGCGTCTTTTGGCGCTTGGCGCCTTCCACCATGGCGATCATGCGGTCGAGAAAGGTCTCGCCGGGATTGGCTGATACGCGCACCACCAGCCAGTCCGACAGCACGCGGGTGCCACCTGTGACGGCCGAGAAATCACCGCCGGACTCGCGGATGACCGGTGCCGACTCGCCCGTGATGGCGCTCTCGTCAACCGAGGCCACGCCTTCGATCACTTCACCGTCAATCGGGATCACGTCGCCTGCTTCGACCAGGATCGTCATGCCGCGGCGCAGGTCGGTGGCCGCGCATGGCAGCCAGGTGGTGCCGTGCTTGGGCGTATGGAGCTTTTTGGCCATCACGGTCTGCTTCAGATTGCGCAGCGAGGCGGCCTGCGCCTTGCTGCGGCCCTCGGCCAGCGCTTCGGCGAAATTGGCAAACAGGACCGTGAACCACAGCCAGATGCTGGTGGCCAGGATGAAGCCGGGACTGGCCTCGCCCTTGCCGCTCAGGGCCTGGAAATACAGCAGCGTGGTGATGATGCTGCCGATGTAGACCACGAACATGACCGGGCTTCGCAGCTGAGTGCGTGGACTGAGCTTTTTGAACGCATCGACAATGGCCGGGCCAAGCAGTGCGGAATCGAACAGCGTCAGCGCTTTGCGTGACGTAAGGGCTTGCGACATCGTGAACTCCTGATTGTGATTAGTTGGCGAACAACTGCAAATGTTCGACCATTGGACCGAGGGCCAGCGCCGGTACATAATTGAGCACGCCCACCAGCACCACAACGGCAATCAACAGGCCGATGAACATCGGGCCGTGGGTCGGCATGGTGCCGGCGTTCGCTTCAAGGCGCTGCTTGCTCGCCAGTGAGCCGGCAATGGCGAGAATCGGCACGATCGTGGCAAACCGGCCTAGCCACATGGCAACGCCCAGCATGGCGTTGTAGAAGGGCGTGTTGGCGGCCAAGCCGGCGAAGGCACTGCCGTTGTTGTTGGCCGCCGAACTGAAGGCATACAAAACTTCCGAAAAACCATGCGCGCCGGGGTTGGCCATGCCTGCCTTGCCAACGTCGAGCAGTACTGCGATGGCGGTCCCGGCCAGCACCAGCGTCGGCGTGACCAAGATTGCGATCGAGGTCATCTTGATTTCGTAGGACTGGATCTTCTTGCCCAGGTATTCCGGGGTGCGCCCTATCATCAGGCCGGCAATGAACACGGCCATGATGGCAAAGATCAGCATGCCATACAGGCCAGAACCGACGCCGCCGAAAATGACTTCGCCGAACTGGATCAGCATCAACGGCACCATGCCGCCCACCGGCATGAAAGCGTCATGCATGGCGTTCACCGCGCCGCACGAAGCGGCGGTGGTCACGGCGGCGAACAGGGTCGATGCGCTGATGCCAAAGCGGGTTTCCTTGCCTTCCATGTTGCCGCCAGCCTGCAGCAGGCTGGCACGCTGGTCGACACCCATCGCTTGCAGCGCGGGATGGACCTGCTGTTCGGCGCCCATGACCACGACCGTCGTCATGGTGAAGACTAGGGTCATTGCGGCCAGCAAGGCCCAGCCCTGCCGCCGGTCGCCGACCATGCGGCCGAAGGCAAAGCACAGGCCGGCCGGGATCAGGAAAATCGACAGCATCTGGACAAAGTTGGTCAGCGCAGTCGGATTCTCGTAAGGGTGGGCCGAGTTGGCATTGAAAAATCCGCCACCATTGGTGCCGAGCATCTTGATCGCTTCCTGCGAGGCGACCGGGCCCATGGCGATGGTCTGGGTCCTAGTCACGACCGACTCGGTCAGCGCTTCGCCCTTGGCGTCTTTGAGCGGCTGGCCGTCGGCGCCATTTTTCGGCTGGGAGTAGCTGACCTGGTCGAGCAGGGTAACCTCCTTGTATGCGGAGAAGTTCTGGATCACCCCCTGACCCATCAGGAATACCGCGAACAGCAGCGACAAAGGCAGCAGGACGTACAAGGTGGATCGGGTCAGGTCGACCCAAAAATTGCCGATCGACTTGACAGAGCGCGAACTGAAGCCGCGCACCAGCGCAAAGGCAACGGCCATGCCGGTCGCCGCCGAGAAGAAATTTTGCCCGGTCAGGGCCAGCATCTGGGTGAGGAACCCCATGGTTTGTTCGCCGCTATAGCCCTGCCAGTTGGTGTTGCTGACAAAGCTGACTGCCGTATTGAAAGCGGAGTCCGGGCTCACGTTGGGCAGCGCCTGCGGATTGAGGGGCAGCCAGAATTGGATGCGCTGTAGGCCGTATACGAACAGCGCGCCCAGAGCGTTAAAGGCCAGCAGCGCAACGGCATACGCCTTCCAGGATTGTCCATCCGTGGCTGTGGTGCCGGCCGCGCGGTAGAGCAGGTTCTCGATCTTGCCGATCCAGCTCAGACCGGAGATGGGGGCGCCGCTGCCGACGCGGGCCAGCAACATCCCCAGCGGATAGGCCAGGGCGAACAGCACGACCAGGAAGCCGATCAATAAAACAAGCGATTGAGACGTCATTACAGGTTCTCCGCATTCAGCAAGGCGACCAGAAGGTAGACGAAAAGCCCGGCGGAACTGAGCGCGCCGATCACGTAAAAGAGCGTCATTGATCACCCCTCAGCGTTGCGCAGCCGGCCACCATCGCCCAGCATACTGCGACAAAGGCGCAGATCGCCCCAACGAAAATTATGTCCATTTGTTACCCTCACACAGATTGATTTGATTACGTAGAAGCTTAGCCGGGAGCGTCTAAAAACTTTGTAAACACTTCGGGCGGGGACGTATACGCGGTATATAGATTTTTGCCCGAGCGTCTGCCGATGCCCTGGCCAGTTGCACCTTAAAAGGTCTTGCTGACCGTCACAGTCAGCGCTGATCGTCCAAGAAACTTGCCGTTCGCGGGCGAGGCATAGATGACCTTGCCGGCATTGGTCCCGATCAGGGCGGCAGCAACGCTAACGACGCCGAAGTCCCTGGTTGCGCCGGCTTTCCAGTCGGTGTAGCTGGCAGCGGACGTGCTCTTGACGTTCTGATGACCGGCATGCAGGTTAATTACGAGCTGATTGCCGGCATCGATGTTGGCCCCCACGTCCAGGTAAGCACTGTTCTTGCTATCCATGAAGCCGAACAGATTGGTGAGCGCATGCGAATACTTGATGTAAGCGGGACCATAGCCCAGCTGGCCATAGAGCTCGGTGGTGTTGGCGTTCGCAAAACCAGCCACGTGGGCCAGATTGTTGGATGGGTAGACATAGGTCAGTACGCCGACGTCGTAGCGCACGTCCTGGCCGAACTGGCCGCGTTTGCCTGCATACAAATCGAGTTCGGTGTTGCCGCCGCCGCCAGCATCCTTGGCCCATGTGATTGTCGACAGCCATGCCCCCGCATACAGGCCGGTTCGGTTGTGAACATAGTCTGCGCCTCCCTGGGCAGCGCTCTTGAGACGGCTTTGCGAGATGCCGCGGAAACGGTAGTCGGACACGAGGGCGGCATTCATGCTGACGGCCTTGTCCGGTTTTGCTTCGTCAACTATGGTGGCAACGAGCGCCTCATCGGCCTTGGCAGCATTGCCTGCGAACAGTGTCAATAAGGCGGCTACGTAGATCTTGGTTTTCATGACTGCAATCTTTCAGGTAGTGGTGAAATAAGGTTTTGACGGGGGATCAATTCGATGGTCCAGTGTTCAAAGACGTCGTGATACAGCTCGGCCATACCGATGGCGTTTCCCGATCCTGAATCAATGACGGTCTTGCAACGCGTGGCCGACATGACTTCGGACGCATGACCCCGTACGCAGGCAAGTTGGGCTGCGCTTGGTTCAGCATCGCCACAGACCACTGCGAACAGCACATGCAGGCCAGGATTGAACATGCGCGCTGAATTGAGACGCGCAACGAGCTGGTCGCGCTGCAAGCAGCGTGCGCGCGCGGCAGCGAGCGCGGCAACGATGGCGCTGCTGTCGCAACTGCATGGCCCGGCGACGGCAATGATCATGGCGCCGTGCGCCATGGCTGATTGGGTGATCCTGGGCAGGCGATTGCAGCGGCAGTAATCGAGCGCGAATTCATGAAATAGCCTGTGGGTAGATGAACTGCCTGCAGGTTATCGAATAGGAGGTAAAAACTTTCTAAAGAGTTTGCTCGTTTGCATAAACGCGCTATATAAACCCAGTCCAGGCAGTTCAGAAAACCGGTGCAGCGTCAGTCGCTGAGCTGAATCCGCGCTGAACATGCCCACATGCGCTCATCTCGGCTGAGAATTTCCGGCTCTCATATGCCGGCGTCGCAGACGCAAGGGATAACGTCGTCTTTCGTGCGCGTTGGGTAGCGATAGCGGGACTGGTGAGCCTGGATACACGGACGATCTTGCCCTGCGCTACGGATTGCGGCCGCCGCGCGCACGGCTGAGGCGTGGCGCCGAGCGTTCGACCTCTGCCGCGAGGGCAGTACCGTCGATGTGCTGCGCCATCACCCGCAGTGCAATACCAGGCTGATTCGGCTCCGCTTCGCGCTTTGGTCGGCCAACGGGCTGGTGACAGAGCGCGCGCTAGCGTGGTCTTGAAGAGATGGTGCGGCATAGGGGTAGCCGCACGAAGAATATTGAGCCCGCGCCGTGCTGGCGCAGGCTCCATCGTTGCCGTCAGGATGGAATGCAAACATTGCCGAACGATAGATCGCGCAGGATCACGCTCGCTGCAACGTTACCGGTTTCTTACCTCGTCATGAAAATGAGCGGCTTTTGCGCTGGTCTGCTTGATCACTTCATCTGCCCGCTGCGTTTCGGGCCAGAGAATCAACAGGTAGGATTCGATCGCTGGATCGCACAAGCCGCCGACTTGTTTCGATTCGCCATAGCCTTTCGCGCAAAACCGCACTCTGTATTCGCCCGTGGTCAAAGGAAGCGGATAGGCACAGTCGCCATCACAGCCTGTCAGCGCTACAGGAAGATGTTCAAACCTGCACGAGGCTTCAACAATTTCGTCCCAGGAAGCATCGACCGCGGGGGCGACGTCGTGCACCTCGACGGTGAAAGGTACTCGTCCGCCCCAGCAACCGAGGCCCAGAAATAGCCCGCCCGGTACCGCTGCGCCGCATAAGCCGTTCGTCTGTCCTTTGAAGGCGTCTACCGATAATTCCCCCTCTCGGTAGTTCAGCGACGTGAGATACACTTGACTGTAACTGGTCTTTACCGCTTCGCTCATGGTAAACAGCTGTGTCATGTATTCCCCTTTGAGTGAGCATGGTTCAATGTAAGCGACGGCGCAGGCCGTCGGGATATGCAACGGCGGCCACAAATTATCCGTGGCCGTGTTTTTGCGTTCGATTAAATTGCTGGACCGCGTGGATCAAAAGGCGGGTCAACAGGGAAACTGTCGTCTGTAAATTTTCCGCTAAACATCGTTGTTGTGAATGAGAATTTCTGCGAGGGCGCTCTGATCGTGACTGGGAGAATCATCGAACCGACGATCGCGGGTTCGTTAATGGCAATGAAAACACCGCTCGAACTCTGATAGGAGCCAAGCACCATGACGCCAACCGGAAGATTCTTAAAGTACAGGCGGAATGGACCGGCTAACGGGCCCGGTGCATTATTGGTGATGGTGAAATTATACTTTTGATCCTGGCCTTCCGAGTAAAGGTAGTTCCTGGTGATCGTAAACGAGCTGGTGACATCCTTTGGTCCTGACGGTGGTGGCGGTGGTGGTGGCGGCGTCCCGGTGATATTGCCCAGATAAACCCAAAAATTTTCATTGTCGTCCACGCGCTCGTCATTGAAGAACGTGAGCATTTGTCCGCCACCGGAGCGGTTATCGGTGGTAGGGATCAAGTTGACGGTGTATTTGTGCTCTTCGGTTGCAACGGAACGGGCGCCCTCCAATGCAGCTGCAGGTGGGTATTCGTCGCAATCGCACAGCTTGCGGTCGCTACAGGTCGGCGGCATCGCGACCGGCCATTGTTTGTCGCATCGAAGACCTGCCGTGTAGCGATTGGCATTCTGCGTTGTTTCGTTGAATGTTCGCGTCAAGGGCATATAGCCGGGGGCGCTCGAGGCGACCGAGCGCATGCCATCTGCCAAACGGAACTTGCCCGGAATTTCAGGGAAGTTGGAAAATGCATCGGCGATCAGCTTGCGTGCCTGAGGAGCACTTCCGCTCGGGTCCTGGAAGCGCCAAATAGCCGATGCGCCCGGGAACACGCAGCCCTCTGACGTGGATTTGATCACGCCTTTATCACAGCGCAAATCCCAATTGCCGGTGAGAGGTTGCATGACATTGGTCGCACCCGACCATGCATACACCGGCACGCTGCCATCAGTCGTATAGAACAACTTGACGTACATTGTGGTGCTGACCTTTTTGACAGTGGTCGTATCCCAAGTGATGGGAAACGAAAATGATTTCGTCATCTGCCCATTGGCACTGAGCGTGATCATCGGGATTTGCGCATCCGGCCCGCATGTCACGTCCGTTTCCTGTCCAACGCAATCGAGGCGGGGCTTTATTTTCAGCGTTGGAACCGGCAGTTTCAGCGCTGGCTGCAGATCAGTGTAGGTGTACCGCAGCGTCAGCGTTGCCTGTTTCTTCAAGCCCACGCTGCCACCGTAGACCGACCAATACGTTTCGACTTTCATCTCGCCCGCGTTATGGATCAGATCGCCTTCTGCATTCTTCACGTCCACGCTGGCCGTGTTCTTGTCCCGGACGCAAAGTACGTGCCGGTTAATCAGTGCATTCGGGTTTGGCGTGAAATCAGCTTGGTAGAAATCCGCGTCGCCGGTGCACCCAGTCGTTGCAATGGTGGGAGGGACTGCAGGGTCAATTGCAAGCGTGGAACTGCTTGACGTGGCGAGCAGGCGGCTTTCGGCGGCGGGCGCTGGAAGCGTTTTATCGTCGCCGCTGCCGTTGCCGCAGCCGCCCAACAATACGCTTAGTGCAAAACAACTTGCTACTCCGGCGGTCCTGCGTAACCGGGCTGATCTCTTGAGCATGAACATTCCTTAATTTTCCGTGGATGCGCAAGTTATAATTAAAAAACAATGTTGTCAACTTTTAAAAACTTTTGTGAACAGCTACAACTGCTTTTAGTTAATTATTGTTTAATCAATGCTATTTAAGATATAATTTTGTTCAAAAAATAATTCGTCGCTGCCTTTCCTAGCGTCTTGAACACCTTGGCGCGCGAGAAGCAAAGCTGCATCGACGTCACCATACATAGCGCGAGGCAAACAATGAAGATCACCATCATCGGTACTGGCTACGTAGGCCTGGTTGCGGGCGCGTGCTTCGCCGACGTCGGCAATACCGTTCTTTGCCTCGACGTCGACGCAGCGCGCATCGAGCTTCTGAAAAACGGCACCATCCCTATTCACGAGCCCGGTCTTGACCAACTGGTCGTGCGTAATGCCAACGCCGGCCGCCTAACCTTCACCACCAGCTACGACGACGCCATCACCCATGCCGAGGTGATTTTCCTGGCCGTCGGTACGCCATCGCTGGAAGACGGCCGCGCCGACCTGACCCAGATCCTCGCGGTCGCGCGCTCGATCGGCGAGCGCATCGTCCGACCTGTCGTCATCGTCGACAAGTCGACCGTTCCGGTGGGCAGCGCCGATAAAATCAGCGCCGTGGTGGCCGCAGAATTGGCGCGCCGCCAGGTCGACGTCACGTACGCCATTTGCAGCAACCCCGAGTTTCTCAAGGAAGGCGCCGCCATTGACGACTTCATGAAGCCGGCCCGCATCGTCGTTGGCAGCGAAGATCCCGCCACCATCAAGCTGATGCGCCAGTTGTACGCGCCGTTCAATCGCAACCATGAAAAAATGGTCATGATGAATGTGCGCAGCGCGGAACTGACCAAGTACGCCGCCAATGCCATGCTTGCTACGCGCATCAGCTTCATGAATGAGCTGGCCGGTCTAGCCGAGCAGCTTGGCGCGGACATTGAATCGGTGCGCCAGGGCATTGGATCGGATCCCCGCATCGGCCCCGACTTCCTGTATGCCGGCACCGGCTACGGCGGTTCGTGTTTCCCCAAAGATATTGCAGCCCTCGTCAATACGGCGGCCGAATACGATCAGCAGCTGCGCATATTGAGCGCAACCGAAGCGGTCAACAACCAGCAAAAGACGGTCCTGTATAAAAAGCTGGTGCGTTTTTTTGGCGGCGCAGACAATTTGGAAGGCAAGACAATCGCCTTGTGGGGCTTGTCGTTCAAGCCCAATACCGACGACATGCGGGAAGCTTCCAGCCTGACCCTGATTCGCTCGCTGTTCCATGCGGGCGCGAACGTCGTCGCCTACGACCCCGTCGCCAATGCCGAGGCACTGCGCATCTTGCAAGCCGAGTACGGCGACGAGCGCTGCGCGAAGTCGCTGCGGATCGTCACGAGCGCAATGCACGCCGCGGCCGATGCCGATGTGCTGGTGTTAATGACGGAGTGGAAAGAGTTTCGCTCGCCCGATTTTGCGCAGTTGGCAAAAACCCTGCGTCACCTGGCAATTTTTGACGGGCGCAATATCTACGATCCCGACCAGGTTGCCTCGGCAGGGCTGCGTTACGAAGGCATCGGAAGGATTCGCGCCGGAAACGCGGCCTGACGTGTTTTGCCGGGCACGGCAGTAGGTGCCCGGCAACACCAGCGCTGCCGCAAGTGTTTATTGCAGCGCGAGTTTGAGTTTGCTGGCGGTCACATCCAGCGTCAGGCTGGCGATGCGGTTCTCTTGTGCATCGACCGCAAAGGCCAGGCGCGCCTGATCCAGATCCGATATGAGCTTCAGGCGCAGCCGCTGCGCGCCGATCGCCTGCTTGCTTTGGGCCAGTTCGAGCTGCATTTTTTCCAGCGTCAATTGTTCCTCCAGCCCGGCCAATTCCTCTTGCGCCGCCACCTGCCGCGAAGCGGTTTCTCCGCCGACCATGGTTTGCCGCAAACGCATCTGTTCGGTCGCGGCCACTTCCTGCTGCAGGTAGCTGGCCGAGCGAAAGCCGTCGAACAAGGTCCAGGTCAGGCGCACGCCGACGGCGGACTGCTCGCGTTTAAAACCGCTGCGCGCGTCGCCGAAGCCTTCATTGCTGTAGCCATGGTTCGACAGGGAGTAGTACAGGTCGACCACCGGCGCATAGCTGGCGCGCGCCAGCGCGATGCGCTGCCTGGCGGCCTGCGTGCTCGCTTCCGCCTTGACCGCGTCAGGGTTGCCGCCCACGCCGAACCTGCTGTACAGCGCAGTCATATCGGGCATGCGCAAGTTCAGTTCGGGCGCGGCAAGTTCAGCATCCGGCGCGGCGCATTCGGTGTTCAGCGCGCTGCAATACTTGCGCTGCGCTTCACGCAAGGCGCGCGCGGCGGCCTTCAGGTCGATCTGGCCCGACTTGAGCCGGATGTCCGCTTCCTTCGCGTCCAGCGCCGACGCGTTGCCGGCGGCCAGGCGCTGCTGCAGCTGCGCCGCTTCCAGCGTGGCCATCTCCACAGCGCGCGCGCGCTGGCGCTGCACCAGCGCCGCCTTCATCCACGCCGCGCAGGCGGCGGCGGCGTCGGCCATGACCTTTTTCGTTTCCAGCGCATATTGGGCCTGCGCCGCGCGGGCCAGCTGGCGCGCCTCTTCCAGACGGGCGCGGTCGGCGCCGCCCTTGTACAGGTTGTAAGCCACTTCCACCCCAAGACGCCCCTGGTAGCGGGGCGGATTGGCGGCCACGTCCACGCTGACCGGTTGCCCGCCAATGTTGGTGGAGGCGGTCACGCCCGAAAACGGGTCATAGCGGTGCACGTGCTCGACCGTAGACGTGAGGGCCACGGTCGGCTTGAAGTTGGCCGCCATTTCGCCCACGCGGCCATCGGCGGCGCGGATCTTTTCGCGCTCGATGGCCAGTTCGGTACGGTTGGCAACTGCTTGCTGCAGCGCCTGCTCAAAGCTGGCCGGCGGGGCGCTGCCGGCCATGGCCGCGCCGGTCGCGGTAGACAGGAATGCGGCGCCCAGGCCGCCCAGCAGCTTATTCATAACGCAGCGCGTCCACAGGGCGCAGGCGGGCGGCGCGGCGCGCGGGAAAGTAGCCCGACAGCAGTCCGACCGCCATCGACACCAGCAAGGCCAGCACGATCGTGGCCGGTTCGGGCGCCAGCGGAAAACCGGTCAGCCACGACAGGACCACGCTGACCACGCCGCCAAAGACCAGCCCGATCAGGCCGCCGATGGTGCTGATGATGACCGATTCGAGCAAGAACTGCAGCAAGATCAAGTGCTGGGACGCGCCGATTGCCTTGCGCAAGCCAATTTCCCTGGTGCGTTCAAGCACTGAGGTTGCCACGATGTTCATGATGCCCATTCCTCCTACTAATAATGAAATCGCTGCGGCCAGCACGCCGATCAAGGACACGCCCCGCAAAATCTGGTTTGCCGTATCGATATACCTGGCCATGGTGTCGGAGTGGTAGCGGAAGCGCTCGCCATGGCGCCGGGTCAGCAAGTCGGTCATCTGCTGGGCGGCCAGCGGCGCTTGTTCAAAGCTTTGCGCCTCGGCCTGGATGGCGTGGATATCGTGGTTGCCCATCTGGGCTTGCAGCGTGGTGTAGGGCAGCAAGATGCGGTTGTTTGCATCCTGGCCGGCCGAACCTATGCTGGCAAGAAAGTCGCGGCTCTTCGCTTCCAGCAAGCCCACGACCACGTACTTGGCGTCGTTGATGCGAAATTCCTTACCGATGACGTCGATGCTGCCGCCGAACAAATCATTGGCCACGGTCTGGCCGATGATCGCCACCTTGCGCCGCTGGCGCACGTCGTCGCTGCGAATGCCAATCCCCGCCGACAAGCCGTCGTTATTGATGTCCAGGTAAGCCACATCCATGCCGCTGACCTTGCCGTTGCTGTACTGGCTGCCGCTGTGGATGTACAGCGCGCCGCTGCCGTAGACGATGGGCGAGGTGCGCGCAATGGTGGCGAAGCCGGCGTCGCGGATGCTTTGCAGGTCGAGTTCGTCAATGCCGCTGCCGCGCCGGCTGGCGCGGTACGGGCCTTTGTCGTCGTCCAGGCGCTTGACCCAGACCGATTTCAAACCAAAGGTTTCGAGCTCCTTGAACACCAGGTAGTGGCCGCCCTTGCCGATCGAGCCGACGGCAATCACCGATGCGATGCCGATCGCGATGCCCAGCACGCTCAGATAGGTGCGCAGCTGGTTGTCGCCCAGCGCGTGCAATGCCTGGTCGAGCACGTTGACCAGCTCGCGCCAGCGCCGCCGCAGCGTCATTGCAGGGCCTCGCGCGGCGTGCGCTCGAGCTGGCCGTCGCGCAGGCGAATGATGCGCTTGGCGTAGGCGGCCACTTCGTTTTCGTGGGTGACCATCACAATGGTGATGCCGCTCTCGTTCAAGGTGCGGAAAATCTGCATGATTTCGACCCCGGCGGCCGAATCCAGGCTGCCGGTGGGCTCATCGGCGATCAGCACGTCCGGTTCATTGATCAGCGCGCGGGCAATGGCCACGCGCTGCTGCTGGCCGCCCGACAACTGGGCCGGGGTATGGTCGGCGCGTTCGGCCAGGCCGACTTGGGCCAGCAGGGCGCTGGCGCGGCTGCGGCGCGTGGCGCTGTCGACGTCGGCATACACCAGCGGCAATTCAACGTTGCGCTGGGCGCTGATGCGCGGTATCAGGTTAAATTGCTGGAACACAAAGCCGAGCCGCTGGTTGCGGATCGTGCACAGTTCTTCCTCGCTGCTGACGGTGAGCGACTGGCCGTCCAGCGTATATTCGCCCGCGTCCAGAAAATCGAGGCAGCCGATGATGTTGAGCAGGGTCGACTTGCCCGAGCCCGACGGCCCCATGATGGCGACAAAGTCGCCGCGCGCGATCTCCAGCGACACGCCCTTGAGCACTTCAATGGCCACTTCGCCCACTTGATAGCGCTTGCGCGCGCCCGATAGATGGATCATGTCGTCGCGGGGCCCGCCGGCGCAACCGTCACCTTGTCATGTTCCTTCAGTACTTTTCCGTCGGGAACAATAATCACTTGGCCGGCGCGCACGCCGCTCTTGACTTCCACCAGTTTCAATTCGGCGCTGCCCAGCGTGACGGTCAGCAAGTGCACGGCGCCGTTTTCGATCACCGCCACCGACGACTTGCCCTGGCTGGTCAGCACGGCCGCGGCCGGCACCACCAGCACGTTGCTCGCTGTAAAAGTTGGAATCCTGACGTCGACCTGCTGGCCGAGCGTGAGCGGTGGGGCGTCGGCCGTCAGCGGAATGCGCACCGCCAGCGTGTTGGAGGAAACGTCTTTCTTGGTCGCGGCGGCAATCCAGGTGATTTTGCCGGGCCATTCCTTGCCGGGCATGGCTTCGCTGCTGAGCGTGACCGCCTTGCCCAGGCTGACGGCGCCGGCGTCGCCCGAGTCGACCTTCACTTCGATATCGCGCGTGGCGTTGCCAGAAAGTTTCATGAGCATGTCGCCCTGGTTGACCCAGGCCCCGGGCGTGGCCGCCAGCGCCGTGACCGAGGCGGCCAGCGGCGCCTTGACGGTAAAGCGTTCCAGTTCGATTTCCTGGCGCCGCACGTCAAAGCCGATGGCGTCGGCGTTGCGCACGCTTTCCTGCCACTTGAGGCGGGCGTCGGCCACGGTTTTATGCGACTCGCCGCCCAGCTTGTAAATTTGTTCCAGCGCGTCCCAGTCGTGCCGGGCCGCTTCGGCCACGCGGCGGGCGGCAGCGAGCGCGCTGCGCCGTTCGTCGATGCGGCTTAACAGGTCGCGCGCGTCGAGCGTGAGCAAGGTCTGGCCGGGCTTGCTGAGCGAGCCTTCCTTGACGTTGACGCCCGTGACCCGACCCGAAACCGGGCTGAACAGCGACACTTCGTCGCTGGCGATCAGATTGCCGCTGACCGTGATAAACGATTGTATGTTTCCCCGTACCACAGTGGCGGTGCGGACCGGCGTGGCCGGATGCAGCCAGTCGGCGCGCGCCAGGCCAAATGCAGCGGCGGCGACAACCACGCCCAGGCCCAGTGCCCACGCCCAGAATCTGGATCTGAAGGATTTTCCACGAGTCGTCATGATGGTTCCAGGTGCCTGCGTTATCAGATGTTGAAAGTTTGCTTTTATGACAAGCGACCCGCATTATGCCCTGTGCGTGGCATGAGAACAAGCAATTCTTGACGCCCAAAATGTGTACGAAATAGTAAGGTTATTTATTCTGATACGTAAAGTTTCATTCTATAATTGCAAAAATACAAGAGTGCCGCCGGCGTCGGCTGCAATCACTTTTTTCGGAACAATCAATGACTGAAGCGAGCAAGTGCAATGGCTGAAAAATCGAGTCTGTCGGACGCCAAGCGCTTATTACTGAGCAAATGGGCCAAGGGCAGGGCCAGCCAGCAAACCATTTTCCGCAGCACGGACACGGGTCCCAGGCCCCTGTCGCACGCCCAGCAACGCTTGTGGTTTCTTGACCAGGTCGATCCCGGCAGCGCGCTCTACAACGTGCCGGCGGCGGTCACCCTCAGCGGTCGCCTCGACCAGGCCGCTCTCACGCTGACATTCAAAGAAATCTTCCGCCGCCATGCGGTGTTGCGCACGCGCTTTGTCAACCTCGACGGCGTGCCGGCCCAGCTGGTCGAGCCGCATCTGACGCTGGCCTTGCCCGTCACCGACCTGAGCGGCCACGCGCCCGAGCACCGGCTGGCGCTGGCCAAGGAACTGGCGCATGCCGAAGCGCAGCTGCCGTTCGACCTGACCGCGGGCCCGCCGATGCGCGCCAGTTTGCTCAAGTTGGGCGAGCAAGAACATGTGGTCCTGTTCACGCTGCACCATATCGTGTCCGACGGCTGGTCGCTGGGCGTGCTGGTCAAGGAAGTGGCGTCGCTGTACACCGCCTTTAGCCAGGAACTGCCGTCAAGCTTGCCGGAACTGCCCATCCAGTATGCCGATTATGCGCAGTGGCAGCGGCAATGGCTGGCCGGCGGCGTGTGCGCCCAGCAGCTCAGTTACTGGGTCGAGCAATTGCGCGACGCCCCCGCGTCGCTCGCCTTGCCGACCGACCGCCCGCGCCCGCGGGTGCAAAGCTACAACGGGGCGCGCTGTCACTTTGCCGTGTCCGCGCCGGTCACCGAAGGCTTGCACGGCCTGGCGCGCGATGCCGGCGCCACCATGTTCATGCTGGTGGCCGCCACCTTGAATGTTTTGCTGGCGCGCTATTGCGGGCAGGACGACATCTGCATCGGCACGCCGAGCGCGAACCGGCGCATGGCCGAAATCGAACCGCTGATCGGCTTTTTCGTCAATACGCTGGTGCTGCGCACGCGCGTGGGCAAGCAAAGCTTTGCGCAATTGCTGCAACAGGTGCGCGCCAGCGCGCTGGGTGCGCTGTCGAACCAGGACATCCCGTTCGAGTACCTGGTCGAAGTGCTGCGGCCCGAGCGCGAGCAGAGCCAGTCGCCGCTGTTCCAGGTGATGTTCGCCATGCAGAACACGCCTATTGGCGTGCTGGGAAGCCAGGACTTGCTGATCAAGCCGCTCGACATCGCCCCCGAGCACGCCCGTTTCGACTTCGCCGTCGACGCCTACGAGAGCGAAGGGCGACTGTGCGGCTTTTTCGAGTACAACACCGACCTGTTCGACGCCGTCACCATCGAGCGCATGGCCGCCGCGCTGGTGCGCCTGCTGGGCGCCGTGCAGGCCAACCCGCAGGTCTGCGTTAGCGAGCTACCCTTGCTGGGCGAGGACGAGCGGCGCCATTTGCTGGTCGAACTGAACCGCACTGACGAAGCGCACCCGGCCGGCGCCAGCATCATTGCCCTGTTCGAGGAGCAGGCGCGCACGCAAGGCGAACGAGCGGCGCTCTACTGCGACGGGGCGCGCATGAGCTACGCCGAACTCAACGCCAGCGCGAACCGCCTGGCCTGGTATCTGATCGGGCAGGGCGTGGGTCCCGAAGCGCTGGTGGGCGTGTGCGTTGAACGCTCGCCGGACATGATCGTTGCCATGCTGGCGATCTGGAAAGCGGGCGCGGCCTACTTGCCGCTGGACCCGTCCTATCCGGCCGAGCGGCTGGCGTATATGGTGGCCGACGCCAAACCGGTGCTGGTGCTCACGCAGCAACACCTGCAGCAGCACCTGCAGCAACACCTGCAGCAACACCTGCAGCAACACCTGCAGCAGCACCTGGCCAAGCTTGCCCAATGCGGCAACTGCCCCGTGTTTTGCGTGGACGACGCACCCGGCCTGGGCGATTTGTCCGTCCACAACCCGGCGCCACGCGCCTGCGGGGCAAGCCTGGCGTATGTCATCTACACGTCCGGCTCCACCGGCAAGCCGAAAGGCGTGCTCATTTCGGTGGACGCCATCACGCGCCAGACGCTCGCTTCGGCCACGCGCTACGGGATTGGCCCCACCGACGTGGCCCTGCAGTTCGCCTCGACCAATTTTGATGCCTCGATCGAACAAGTCTGTTCGGCGCTGACAATGGGCGCCGCGCTGGTCTTGCGCGCAGCGCAGCTGTGGACGCCCGAGCAGTTGTGGGAGGAAATCGCGCGCCACCAGATGACGGTGGTGAACCTGCCGGCCGCCATGTGGGGCGCGCTGGCCGAAGGCGGCCCCGCGCTGGCCGCCTGCGCCAGCGTGCGCCTCTTGATCGTGGGCGGCGACGCGCTGCTGCCCGAAGCGGTGGCGCGCCTTGGCCTGTCGTGCGCGGTGATGAACGCCTACGGCCCGACCGAAACGACGATCACCGCCAGCACCTATCTGGTCGCCCACCCGAAACGCTGGCAGCCGACCGCCACCCAGTACCTGCCGATCGGCCGGCCGGTGGCCAACATGCAGTTCTACATCCTCGACAAGTACCTCAATCCGGTGCCGCAGGGTAGTTGCGGCGAGCTGTATATCGCCGGCGTCGGCCTGGCGCGCGGTTACCTGGGCCAGCCGGGCCTGAGCGCCGAAAAATTCGTGCCCAATCCGTTTGGCGCTGCGGGCGAACGCATGTACGCCTCGGGCGACCTGGTGCGCTATCTGCAGGACGGCAACATCGAATACCTGGCCCGGGTCGATCACCAAGTCAAGCTGCGCGGCTTTCGCATCGAGCTGGGCGAAATCGAAGCTGCCCTGTGCAGCCACCCGGGCGTGCGCGAAGCGGTGGTGGTCGCGCGCGGCGAGGCCGGCGCCGAGCGGCGCCTGGTGGCCTACGTGGTGGCCTACGTGGTGGCGGCCAGCCGGCCGGACGCCGCCGACGGCGAGCAGGTCGCGTTCTGGCGCCAGACCTTTGATGAAATCAATGCCGCCCCCGAGCAGGCGGACGACCCGGCCTTTAATATTCTCGGCTGGGACAGCAGCTACGACCGATTGCCGATCGCGCCCGCGCAGATGGCCGAGTGGGTGCAGCAGACGTGCGCGCGGATCGCCGCCCTGCAACCGCGCCGCGTGCTGGAAGTGGGCTGCGGCACGGGCTTGCTGCTGCACCGCATCGCGCCGCTGTGCCAGACGTACTGCGGCACCGATTTGTCGGCCAGCGTGTTGACCGAACTGCGCAAGCACGTCGGTCCCGCCACCTTCCCCAACTGCGACGTGACGCTTCTGCAGCGCCCGGCGCACGAACTGGCCGACGTGCTGCACGCTCGCCTTGACACGGTGGTGATCAATTCCGTGGTCCAGTATTTTCCTAGCGCCGAGTATCTCGGCAGCGTGCTGGCCCAGGTGATCGATGGCTTGCCCGATGGCGGCAAGGTGCTGGTTGGCGACGTGCGCCATTTCGGCCTGCTCGAAGCGTTCCGCTGCTCCGTCGCGCGCTATCAGGCCGCTCCAGGCACGTCGATCGAAGCCTTGCGCGCCGTGGTGGCGCGCGCGCTCGAAAGTGAAACCGAACTGCTGCTTCATCCCGGCTACTTTTTAGATCTGCAGCGGCGCACGGCGCGCATTGCCCAGGTCGAGATTCTGCCCAAGCTGTCGCGCCGGGACAATGAATTGAGCAAGTACCGCTACGACGTGATCCTGACTGTGGGACCTGTCGCGCCGGCCCCGGCGCTGTCGTGGCGCGACTGGAGCGCGCTGGAAGGCGGCGTGGCCGCGCTGGCGCGCCTGCTGGAAGAAGGCGTCGACTGCGTGGCATTGCGGCACGTCCCGCATGGCTTGATCGAAGCGGACGTGCTGGCCTGGCATGAACTGGGCCGGATGGACGCGCACGCCAGTGCCGCCGACCTGGAACAGGCCGTGCGCAGCCAGGGCGGGACCGCAGTCAATCTGTGCGATCTGGTGGAGTTGGCCGAGCGCCATGGTTACCAGGCCCAGCCATCTATGGCGACAGACCGTGTCGACACGTGCCATATGGTGTTGTCGCGCGCGCCGCTGCAGGTCGACTGGGCGGCGCTCGCGGGCGCGCGCGCGCAGGCGGGGCAACCGCTGGCCAACCGGCCCGCGCTGGTGCAAGCGCACCACGCGCTGCGCGAAGACTTGCTGGCCAGCATGGCGCTGACCCTGCCCGACTACATGATCCCGCGCCAGATGGTCATGCTTGAGCGCTTGCCGCTCACGCCCAGCGGCAAGCTCGATCGCAAGGCTTTGCCCACGCCGGACATGGCGCGCAGCGGCGAGCGCTTTGTCGCTCCCGTCACGCCGACCGAACAGGCCTTGGCGGCGATCTGGGTCAAGCTGCTCGCGGTCGACCGGATCGGCGCCCAGGACAACTTTTTTGCTTTGGGCGGGCATTCGCTGCTGTCCATCAGTTTGTTCCACATGATCAAACAGGCATTTGGCGTGGCGCTGCCGCTGGCGACCATTTTCTCGGCGCCGACGGTGGCCGCGCTGGCCGCGCAGATTGACCAGGGCCGGGGGCGCCAGTCGCTGCTGGTGCCTTTGCGCACCGGCGGCGCCGGCGTGCCCCTGTTCTTCTTGCACCCCATTGGCGGCCAGGTATTTTTCTATCAAAAGCTGGCCGAGGCGCTCGCACCAGGCTTTCCCGTGTACGCCATCCAGTCGCCTGAAGCTGCCGGCCACGACGCCGGCCACGCGCAGGCGCACGAGATGATCGCGGCGTATTGCGCCGCCGTGCGCGCATGCCAGCCGGAGGGACCGTACCGGCTGGCCGGCTGGTCGTCAGGCGGGGCGATTGCGTGCGCGCTGGCCGCCGCACTCGAGGCGCAAGGGCAGACTGTGGCCTACCTGGGCTTGATCGACGCGCGCCCGCGCGCCGCACTGGTCGATCCGCAGCAGGTGCTGGCCGAAGCGGCGCTGGCTTTGCTCGGCAGCCTGCGCGGCGCGCGCCTCGGTCCGGATCAACTGGCCGAGCTCGAAGCCATGCTGGTGCAGCGCCAACTAGGGCTGGCTGCCCTGCTTACAGGGCAGCATGACGCATTCCTGCAGCAACTGCTCACCCGCCTGAGCGGCCAGGCCATGGACGGCGCCACGCTGGCCTACCTGAAAACGCAGCTGCGCGTGACCGGGCACCATCTGGGTCTGCTGGCAGGACTGGCCGGGCAACAGCAGGTGGCGCCGCACGTGCTGTGGGCGCGTGGGTCGCTGTCGGCCGAGCAGTCGGAGCTGGCGCTGTACCGGCACTGGCCGGCGGCGCTGCAGGCCGTGGTCGAGGGCGACCATTACAGCATGCTGGCAAGCCCGCACGTGGCTGGCCTTGCGCACCAGCTCGGCGCCCAACTACCGCTGTGATGTTAACCGGCCAGGCTGCTCTGGTGCAGGCGCCCGGCGCCACGCATGCTCCTCAGCGCGGCCAGGTTCCGGCAGGCGAAGGTGGGGTGGGGCGCGCCCACCGCCAGCGCGGCGATATAGCCGGCTGCTGGCTCGAAGCCGTGCAGCGTCCACGCGGCCAGTGCCGGCGCCGGCGCCGCATGCCAGTGCAATTGCGCCGGCGCGCCCGCCACCAGGGTCACGTCGAAATTGTCGAGCGGGTGCGACAGGCCGGTGCCAAGCGCCTTGACGGCGGCTTCCTTGCGCGTCCAGCAGCGAAAAAAAGCGTCTTGCTGTTCGCCGGAGGGGAGCGCTGCGAGCGTGGCGCTTTCACGTTTTGAGAAAAACCGCGCCGAGATGTCGAGCATGTCCGGCAGTGCGCGGCTGCGTTCGACATCGACGCCGAGCAGTTCGTGGCGTTCGCTGACGGCGTAGACGATCATCTCGTCGCTATGGGACAGGTTGAAGTGCGGTGCGCGCGGATGGCGCAGCGCACACAGGGCCGGCCGGCCCTGGGGGCCATAGCGAAACTGCAGCGCAGCGGCAGGCAGGCCGAGATAGTGGCCCAGCAAGCGGCGCAGCAGGCCGCGTGCGGTCACGTAACGCACTTTGTCGACGGCGAAACGATAAGCGCCTGCGCGCGCCAGTTCATCCGGGGCCAGGCTGGCCTGCAGGGAGGCCAACTCGCTTGAGAAATCGCCTACGTTGGCGCACCACAGCTGCACCTCATGTTGCGCGAAGCCGGGCTCCGGCAGGGGGCAAGGTGCTACGGAAGGCTTTTCCATCAGGGCCAGTGCGGTTATTGAGAGGCGGTTTGCGCGTGCTACAGCTCTGCCATCTCGGCCAGCTCGGCCAAATCTTCCAACTCGGCCTTCACGCACGCGAGCACCGCCTCGCGTTCTGAATTGATGAAGAAATGGTCGCCCTCGAACCATTGAACCCGGAACGCGGCGCTGGTTTCTTTTTGCCAATACTGCACGTTTTCCGGCACGATATGGTCGTCGCGCTTGCCGGCAAAGACGGTCAACGGCATGCTCAGAGGCTTGCCATCCTGGTAGACGTATTGTTCAACCAGCGCAAAGTCGGCCCGAATCGACGGAGCGAGCAGCGCCATCAGTTCGCGGTTGTCCAATACTTCCTCGGGCGTTCCTTTGTATTCGCGCAGCGCGGCAATCAATTGCGCATCGGGCATGGCGTGCAAGTTTTTTGGCGGTGCGCGATGGCGCGGTGCTTCGGCGCCGGACACGATCACGCGCAGCGGCAGCGGCAAGGCGCGCGCCATCCGATGGCGCGCCAGTTCAAAGGCGATCAAGCCACCCAGGCTATGCCCGAAAAACACGCAGGGCAGCGGCGGCTGGCCGGCCATGGCGGCGCTCAGCTGGTCGAGGAGCGCTGGCATGGAAGTGCAGGGCGTTTCGCTGAACCGGATGCCACGACCCGGCAGTTGAATGGCGCACACTTCCACGTCGGGCGGCAACAGCGCTTGCCACGGCTGGAAAACAGCGGCGCTGCCGCCCGCGTAGGCAAAACAGTAGAGCCGCAGGCGCGGTTGGCAAAAAGGATGGGGGCGGCTGATCAGCCAGCGGCTAGTGGGTTGCATGGGCAAGGTCCAATGGGGCCCGCCGGCGTTGCCAGCCGGGCTGCTGTCGCAGGGAAATGTTCTTATTGCTGCGCGGCGAGCATTTGCTGGCGCAGGGAGAGGGGACGCATATCGGTCCAGACTTCGTTGATGTAGTCCAGGCAATCCTGCTTTTCGCCTTGCTTGCCGACTGCGCGCCAACCGGCGGGAACGTCTTTGTCCACCGGCCAGATTGAATATTGCTCTTCGTGATTGATGACGACTTCAAACAATGGTGCGGCCGGCTCGTTCGCGCTAGACATCTGACACTCCTGGAAAAGACGGTAAAAAAATTATCACATTTGCAATTATGGCTGTTTCCCCAATTTTTGGCAACATTATTTTTATGTTAAAGCATGCGGTTTTTGATGCCGGCAAAGGCGTTTCCCCTGGGCGCCCAGACGTTTCTTTCACAAAAAAATAATGTTGCCAAAAAAATGAGAAGAAGCGATAATTGCCTATGTGATAATTTTTCATCATGCCTTCCAGGATTCCATCAGTGAACTGCCATGTCCCAGCCCCTGATGCGCGCTCCCAGCCTGTTTGAGTCCTACAGTTCGCCACCTCAATCTTCCCCTTGTTTGTTCAGGTCCCGCGGGCCCGGGGGCGAAGGTATTTCTTGTCTTAGGATAGTTGATGACGCTTGTTGATCTCCTCGAAAACACCGCAATGCATGCTGCCGACAAGTGTGTCATACACGTGTCGCGCGATGGCAGTGAAAGCAGGCAGACGTATGCCCAACTCCATGAGCGCGCCAAGCAGACGCTGGCCTTTTTGCAGGGCCACGGCGTATGCCCCGGGCGCATACTGGTGGTGCAGGTGGGCGCGAGTGGCAGGCAGCTCGAGGTATTCTGGGCGTGTGTGCTTGGTGGAATTATCCCGGTGTTGCTGCCGAAGGTCGCGTCGTGGTTGCGCGACACGGAAGCGTCGCGCAAGCTTGGCGGCGTGTGCGACACGCTCGAGCAGCCGTTTATCCTGGTCGACGCCGACCAGGCCGTCAACTACGCCAACGGCGTACTGAATTTCGTGGCAAAGGGCATCGTGGCGATCGCCGACGATCCCGCCCAAGGCCTTGCCGGCGCCGCGCGCCTGCACACGCCGCACCCGGATGAGCTGGCCTATCTGCAGTATTCGTCCGGCTCGACGGGTTTGCCGAAAGGCGTGCGGCTCAGCCATCGCAATATCGTTTGCAACATCGTCGAGATCGCGCAGGCTTCCGCCGCCCACGCGGAAGTCACCGCGCTCAGCTGGATGCCGTATTTTCACGACATGGGACTGGTCGGCTTCCACTTGACGCCGCTGTACCTGGGCATGAACCAGATCAAGATGGAAGCGGCCCATTTCATCGCCGACCCTTTGCTGTGGCTGCGCAAGATCGACCAGCACCGCGCCAACATGATTGGCTGCCCCAACTTTGGGCTGCAGCACGTGCTCGACAAGCTCGGCGCGGCCGACTACGGCCATCTCGACCTGTCATGCATCCGGCTGCTGTACAACGGCGCCGAACCGATTTCGGCGCCCGTCATGCAGCGTTTCATTGCCGAGCTGGCGCCCACCGGTTTTCGCAACACGGCAATGCTGCCGGTGTATGGCATGGCCGAAGCGTGCCTTGCCGTCACCTTCAGCCCGCTGGACGCGGCGCCGCTGGTCCATCAATTCGACCGCAATACCCTGTTTACCGAAGGCGTTGCCGTTCCCGCGCAAGACCAGTTGCCCACGCTGGACTATGTCGATGTCGGCCCGCCCCTGCCGTCGGTCGAACTGCGCATCGTCAATGAGCGCGGCGAGCTGCAGCCAGCACTGCGGCTGGGCGACATCCAGATACGCGGCGTGAGCGTCACCAGCGGCTACCAGGGTCTGGAAGACCGGAACGGGGAATTGTTCACGCACGATGGCTGGTTGCGCACGGGCGACGTCGGCTTTCTGAAAAACGCCCGCTTGATCGTCACCGGCCGCAGCAAGGACGTCATCTTCATCAATGGACGCAACGTCATGACGGCCGACCTGGAGCGGCACCTGGCGCAGTGCTTCGATTTGAAGGAGGGCGAACTGGCCGCGTGCGGCGTCACCCATCCGGACACGGGGCGCGAATGCGTGGTGATGTTCGCCGCCAGCCGCAGCAGAAACGTGCCGTGGGCCAGGCTGCATGAAATGAAACTTGCCGCCGAAGAGTACCTGTCGTTCCCGGTCGATTCAGTGTTGCCCATGAAGCAGCTGCCGCGCACCTCGAGCGGCAAGATCCAGCGCTACAAACTGGCGCAGGAATGGTTGAACGGAGCGCTGGCCGACGCGCGCGATGCCTTCCTGTCCAACGCGCCTGCCGCGACTGTAATGGTCACGCCGGCCGACGACCGGCAGGATGCGATTCGCCGCATCTGGGCCGACGTCTTGCAGTGCGACGTTGCCAGCATCGGCATCGATATGTCGTTCACGGCGCTGGGCGGCACCTCGGTCAAGGCGATTGAAATGCTGGCGCGGCTTGAAGAGCGGTTTGGCCGTATTTTTGGCTACGCGCTGCTGCTCGAATGCCGCACGGTACGCGACGTGGGAGAGTTTATTGCACAGCATGTCGCGCCGCATCTCAGCGTCGTGCCCGAGACTGCTTCCCCGTTGCCCGCAACAGCGCCGGGTCCGCGCGACGAGCACATGCGCATTGCCGTGATCGGCATGTCCGGACGCTTTCCCGGCGCCGCCTCGCTCGATGCGTTCTGGAATAATCTGCGCGACGGCGTGAACGTGGTGCGCGAGGTTCCCCCGCAGCGTTGGCATAGCGACCAGGGCAAGTTTTACATGGGAATGCTGGCCGACGTCGATCTGTTTGCCGCCGATTTTTTTGGCATTGCCGGCGACGAGGCAGCCATTACCGATCCCCAGCAACGCTTGATGCTGGAAGTGGCGTATGAAGCGCTCGACAGCGCCGGCTACAACGGCGTGCGGCTGGACGCAGAGCGCAACGTGGGCGTGTATCTGGGCGTCAGCCACAACAGTTACTTTGAAGAGATCGTGGAGCGGCGCCGCGACGGCGCCTTTGCCGGGTCCGACAACGCCAAATTGATGCCGGCCAACCTGCTCAATATGGTGGCCGCGCGCGTGTCGCACGCGTTGAACCTCAAGGGCCCGGCGCTCACCTTTGACAGCGCGTGCTCGTCGTCGCTGGTGGCGCTGCATCAAGCCTGCAACGACCTGTTGCTCGATAACTGCGACATGGCGATTGCCGGCGGCGTGAATTTGATGCTCACGCCAACCGGACATGAACTGTTCGCGCAGGCCGGCGCGTTGTCGAATGACGGCGTGTGCCGCGCGTTCGACGAAGCGGCCAACGGCATGGTTCCCGGTGAAGGACTGGGCGCGGTGGTGCTGAAGCGGCTAGATCGCGCGCTCGCCGATGGCGACCAGATCGACGCCGTCATTGCCGCCACGTCGATCAATAACGACGGCCGTTCGATCGGCATCATGGCGCCCACGCCGGAGGGCCAGGAAGCCGTCCTGAAAAAGGCCTATGCCAAGGCCGGCATTTCTCCCGCCGCGATCAGCTACATTGAAGCGCATGGCACCAGCACGCCAATCGGCGACCCGATTGAAATGCGCGCCCTGACCAGCGCCTTTGGCGCCGTCGCGCAAGTTGGCACTTGCGGTGTCGGCTCGGTCAAGACGAATATCGGCCATTTGCTGGCCGCGGCCGGCATTGCGGGACTGATCAAGGTCATCCTGGCGCTGCGCCACCAGCAATTGCCGCCGACCTTGAATGTGACGCGGCCCCAGCCGCGCGCCCGCTTTGGCGAAACGCCTTTTTACCTGGTGTCGCACTTGACGCCGTGGCCGCAAGGGCCGGCGCCGCGCTATGCGGGCATCAGCTCGTTTGGTTTTGGCGGCACCAACGCCCACCTCGTGGTGCGCGATCATGTGCAGGCAGTACGCAGTGCGCAGGGTGCAGGCAGCCACCATTTGCTGTGCCTGTCGGCGCGCAATCCGGACGAACTGGCTTTGATGCGCGCCGATTTGCGGGCCCATTTGCGCGCACATCCAGACACGCCCATCGCCGACCTGTGTTTTACGCGCAGTGCGGGACGCCAGCAGTTCAGCGCGCGCCAAGCCTTGATTGTTACAGACGTGGCCGACGCGCTCGCCCAACTGGAAAGCCAGTCATACGTCCCGTGCGAGACATGGTTCAAAAAAGAGCGCGCGAAGATCGCTTTTGCGTTGCGCTGCGGGGAGGCCGACCATGCGGCACTCATTCAAGCGTTCTACCGCGCCCATACGCTTTTCGCGCAAGCCTTCGACAGCTGCATCGATACCTTGCGTATCGTGCGTTCCGAGTCAAGCGATGGGCATGCACTGGCCGAACCAGCTTCACCAGATGCGCTCAAATTTGCGGCGTGCTATGCATTGGCGCGCCTGTGGCTCGGTATCGGGATCAAGCCGACCGTGTTGCTGGCCGCTGACCGGGTGGGCGAACACGTAGCCGCATGCCTTGCCGGCGTGTTCAACCTGCACGATGCGCTGGCGCTGCTGCTTGCACGAAAGTACAAAGTGCAGTTCAATCTGCCGGCCATGGATGTGATATTCGCCGGCGCACCGGCGTTTCCCGCGTCGGCGAACGAGTTGCCCGCGTACTGGGCGGCCAGGGCCGAGAGCGGCATGGCTGGCGGCAGTGACCGGTCGCCTGCGCCGGACGTGCAATTCTGTGTTGCCATTAGTGGCGAAGCGTTGCCCCATCAGGCATTGCTAACCAGTCTGGGCGCATTGTGGCAGCATGGCGCTGCCATCGACTGGCACTGCCTGTACCGTGGCTCGGACGCGCGCATCGCCAACTTGCCGTCGTACCCGATGCAGCGCAGCTCGTACTGGCTTCCTGCGCGCAGCCTGCGCCTGCCTGCCTTGGTTCCGCAAGCGCTTGCCGCGAACGCGCCCGTCGATTGGTCGGCAGCCGGCCGGCCCGGCTCGGACTGGTTTTACCGCGCCACATGGATTGAAACGTTTCTCGTCGATGTCACGCGCGGCGCGCCGCGCCGCGTGCTGGTACTTGGCGCCGACAGCGCGACGGGCGTCGCACTATGCGACGACTTGGAGGCGGCCGGCTGCGATGTCGTACGCGTGGACAGTGCGTTGCTGCCCGAAGGCGCAAACAGCGACGCTTACCAAGCCCTGTTTGCCGGTCCGGAAGGCGCCAGGCTGACCGTGTGCGATGCGCGCTACGGCGAGATAGCGCAAGAACACAACATGGCGGAACACGCCGAAGCGCAACTGTTGGGACTACTCGTTTTGTCGCAAGCGTTGATGGCCCAGCGTGTCAATATCGCCAGGTTCGTCATCGTCACTTCCGGCGCGATGAGCGTGGGTAGCGACGACAGTGCCGTGTCGCCCACAAGCGCGGCGGTGTGGAGTTTTGCGCGCTCACTGGCGCAGGAAACCAGCTGGCTTGATGTGCGTTGTATCGATGCTGGCGCCGGCGGCGACGCCGCGGCGCTGTTGGTGGACAGCGTGCTGTCCGATCAGGCCGCGAAGGTGCAGCAGCGCTTTACCGCGCTACGGGGTGCACGCCGGTTTATCATGGCCATTGAGCAGGCTGCCGCGCCTGCCGTGCCAGCGGCGACGTCGTTCGTCAGCGGCGGCGCCTACCTCATTGCGGGAGGCCTGGGCGGCATCGGCCTTGCATGGTCCGAATGGATGGCGGGGCGCTATCGTCCGACGCTGATCTTGCTCGCGCGCCGCTTGCCGGACGAGCACGCGCGCGAGCGCCTGGCGCGTATCCGGGCGCTGGGCGCGACGGTGCACCTGATCCAGGCCGATATCGCCAATCCTGACGACATGGCGCGCGCCGAACGTGAAATTGCCGCAATCTGCACGCGCCTGGACGGCGTGCTGCACGCGGCCGGTTCGCTGAACGATGTACTGGTACAAAACATGAGCGCCGACGCTTTGCGCGCCGTGCTGGCAAGCAAAGTGCGCGGCAGTGTACTGCTGTATCGCCATACGCGCTCCTTCACGCCGGGCAAATTCATCCTGTTCTCTTCGCTGGTCAGCGTCACGGGCCATGCGGGTCAGGCCAACCACGCAGCGGGCAATGGTTTTCAGGATGCGTTCGCGCGCTGGATGGCGCAGCAGGGGCAGTCCAGCCTGGTGGTAAACTGGGGTTTCTGGGGCGAGGACGGCGTCGTGGCCGACCCGGTCTATATCGCGTTGCTAGCGCGCGAACGCGTCTATCCAATGTCGAGCGCCGCTGCGCTCAATGCCTTTGCCGCAGCGTGCGCAAGCGGCCAGGAACGGGCCATCGTCGCCAATGTCGGCATCGGGTTTTTCGCCGATTTTGGACTCGACCAGCATTTGCTCACGCTCGTGAAATCGTGCGAACGGTACCAGATCAGCGCGCAATTGAAGCAGGACTTGTCGCGTCAAAGCGATCTGGTGCGCCGTTTCGACCAATTGTGCGCCATTTTGGTCGGGCTGGCGCTGCGGCGCGGCGGGGTGCTGGCCGATGGTTCGCCTGCCTTGTCGGTTGACGAGCTATGCCAACGCCTGGGCGCCCGCGCGGACCGCCGTCCCCAGATGAAGCGCATGCTCGATATCTTGCAAGAAGAGCAGTGGGTGAGCAAGGAAACGGACCGGTATCGCTGGAGCAGCAACGTGCTGCCGGACGAGGCCACCGTCCAGGCCGACATCGCCAGGCTGCAGCAAGAGTTTTCCTTCGCTGCCAATGCGATTCTGATGGTGCAGCGCTGCATGGCCGCGTTGCCTGAGGTACTGGCAGGCAAACTGTCGCCCGTGGCGGTGTTGTTCGACAACGGATCAATCACGGAACTGGAAGAGTTCTATAGCCGCTTTCCGGTGCTGGCGCTGGCTAACACCATGGCGGCAAGCACGGTCAGCGCCATTGCCGACAGCCGGCATGACAGCCGGCTGTCCATCCTGGAAGTTGGTTCGGGTACCGGCGCCCTGACCGGCGCGCTGTTGCCCGCGCTGGGCGAGCGCATCGGTCACTATGTCTATTCGGATGTGAGTTCAAGCTTTCTGGCGCACGGACAAAAAAAGTTCGGCGCCTGCGCCGCCTTGCACACGATGATTCTTGACATCGACAAAGATCCTGCAGCGCAAGGCTTGCAAGAAGGCAGTTTCGACGTGGTCGTCGCCGCCAACGTGATCCACGCTTCGCCCGATCTGCGCCGTTCCATCCGGCACCTGCGCAGCACCTTGCGCGAGGGCGGCCACCTGGTGCTGGTCGAAACGGTGGCCCCGAACCGTTTTGCCGATTGCACCGTCGGCCTGCTCGACGGCTGGTGGTCGTTCCGCGATGCCGACTTGCGCGACGGCTATCCGCTCTTGAGCATGCAGCAATGGCAAGTGCTGGTACGCGAAGAAGGCTTTGAGGTCGCAGTGGTGCCCGTGGGCAATCGCGGCGACGCGGCCGATACGGGAACGGCGATCGTGATCGCCCGCAATATGAACCAGTCGGACGCCGCGCCAGGCGCCGCGCACGCTGCGCTGATGATGGCGCCAGCGGCGCCGGTGGCGCGCGCCGTCACCAGGCTGTCGTCTTCCATGTCGGCCCATGAATGTGCGGCGACGCTGCTGGAAAATGAACTGGCGAACCAGGACCTGAAGGTCTCGGATCGCGACGAGTCGCTCTCGATGCTGGGCATCGACTCCCTGGTGACCATGCAAACTGGCAACGCCTTGCAGTCGAAGCTGGGGATCGCACTGCCGCTGTCGCTGTTCTTCGAATACGACACCGTCAATTTGCTGGCTGCCTATCTGGTGGCCGAACATGGCGAGGCGCTTGAACGCTACCTGTCCACCGAGGGCGCGACGAACGAGCGCGAGCACGAGCACGAGCACGACTTGCAGAGCGCCGCGCCGGCGGCGGACTATGAACTGTCGCCCGCGCAGCGGCGCCTGTGGTTCATGGCGCAATTGGAACCGGGCAATCCCTTCTACAACATTCCTGGCGCGGTACAGATTGACGGGCCGCTCGACATTGCTGCCTTCGACAGCGCGCTCAAAGCCATTGTCGCCGCCCAGGAATCGCTGCGCACGCGCTTTGTCGACATGAACGACGAACCGCGCCAGGTGATCGATGAGGCTATCGAGGCAGGCGTGCGCCACGTGGACTTGTCCGCGTTGGCGCCGCACGAACAGCGCGCGGCGCTGGCGCAGTTGCGTACCGACGAGAGCGAGCAAGCATTCGACATGAGCTGCGCGCCCTTGCTCAGGATTACGCTGGTGCGCTTGTCCGTAACATCGCATGTGTTCCTGTATGTGCTGCACCATATCATTGCCGATGGCTGGTCAATGGGCGTGTTTGTACGCCAGATGGCGCACGCCTATAACGTGTTTCATCGCGGCGAAGCGGCTAACCCGATTCAGTTGCCGGTTTTTTACAAGGACTACGCCGTTTGGCAGAACCGCCTGATCCGCGACGGTGCCTGGGATGACCAGCAGCGTTACTGGCAGGCCAGGCTGGCCGGCGAGCTGCCGGTCTTGCAGCTGCCCACCGACTTTCCCCGGCCCGCCATGCAGTCGTATCGCGGCGCGGTCGCGCGCCTTGATATTGATGTGCAGGAAACCGACAGCCTGGTGCAATTGGCGGCCAGTCACAACGTGACGATGTTCATGACGCTGTTGAGCGCGCTGTATGCCGTCTTGCATCATTTGACGCAGCAAAGCGACGTGATCGTCGGCAGCCCGATTGCAGGGCGCAATGCGGCCTCGCTCGAGCCTTTGATCGGCTTGTTCGTCAATGCGCTTGCCTTGCGCGCCGACCTGGGCGGCAATCCGACAGTGAGCCAATTGCTGCATGAGGTGCGGCAAATCGCCACTGAAGCCTACGCCAACCAGGACTTTCCGTTCGACCGCGTGGTGGAGGTTGTCAATCCCGTGCGTGACCTGGCGCGCTCGCCGATTTTCTCGGTGATGTTGATTTACCAGACAGCGCAGATGGAAAGCAATCTGAGTCATATTTTTGACGGCGTCGCGCTCGAGGCCTTGCCCAATGACTGGTTGACGTCCAAGTTCGATCTGCAGTTTTTCATCAAGCAGTCGGCAACGGGACTGGCCATCAGCCTGGAATACAGCACCGACTTGTTTGCAGAGGCAACGGCGCAGCGGTTCCTGTCGTATTTGCACAATACCTTGCGCCAAATGTGCGCAAGCCCTGGCACACGCATCGGCGACCTGTGCCTGCTGTCGGACGCCGAGCAGCGCCACATGCTGGTGGACTGGAATGCCACTGCCGTCAGCTACCCGGCAACCCCGGCGCTGCATCAGCTGTTCGAGGCGCAGGCTGCGCGCACGCCGAACGCCGTCGCGGTGGTCTTTGGCGACGCGCAGTTGACCTATGCCGAGCTCAATGCCAAAGCCAATCAGCTGGCCAATCATCTTGCTGCGGCCGGTGTCGGGCCGGACGTGCTGGTGGCGATCTGCGTCGAGCGTTCGCTGGAGATGGTCATTGGTCTGTTTGCCATCCTGAAGGCGGGCGGCGCTTATGTGCCATTGGATCCGGGCTATCCGAAGGAGCGGCTGGCCTATATGCTGGCCGACGCCAAGCCTGACATGCTGCTCAGCCAGCAGCACTTGAAAACCCTGCTGCCGCCAAGCCAGACGCCGGTGTTTTATCTCGACGCGGACTGGCACACCCTGGCCGCAACCTCGCGCGCCAACCAGCCCAATCGGGTCCACCAGCATCATCTGGCGTACGTCATTTATACGTCTGGCTCCACGGGTAAACCAAAAGGCGTAGGGATCGATCACGCAGGCATTGTCAATCGCCTGTTGTGGATGCAAGAGACCTATGGTTTGACCGAAGCGGACCGGGTTTTGCAAAAAACGCCGTTCAGTTTCGATGTCTCGGTGTGGGAATTCTTTTGGCCGCTGGCCACCGGCGCGCGCCTGATAGTGGCCGCGCCCGGCGGGCACCAGGACCCCGTCTACTTGTCACGGCTGATTGAACAGCAAGCCATCACGACCTTGCATTTCGTCCCGCCCATGCTCGATGTCTTCCTGGACGCCGTGGAGCTGGAACGTTGCCGCTCCCTCAAGCGGGTGCTGTGCAGTGGGCAAGCTTTGCCATTCGACTTGCAGCAGCGCTTCTTCAAGCAGTTCCAGCATGTTGAGCTGCACAATCTGTACGGGCCAACCGAAGCGTCGATTGACGTGACGGCCTGGGCTTGCGAGCGCGACAGTGCAAGCAACGTGGTGCCTATCGGGCGCCCGATTGCCAACACGCAGATGTACATCCTCGACCAGCACTTCAATCCGGTTCCGGTGGGCGTTGCCGGTCAGCTGCACATTGCCGGCATTGGTCTAGCGCGCGGCTACCTTGGTCGGCCTGACCTGACGGCCGAAAAATTCATTCCAGATCCGTTTTCCGCCGTGCCTGGCGCGCGCATGTACTGCTCGGGCGACCTGGCGAGCTATCGCGACGATGGCGCGATTACCTATATCGGCCGGATCGATGACCAGTTCAAGATTCGCGGCTTTCGCATCGAACTGGCGGAAGTGGAGGGCGCGCTGTGCAACTTGCCTGGCGTTGCGGCCGCGCTTGCCGATGTGCGGGACGATGGCCAGGGCGAGCAGGTGCTGGTCGCCTACATCGTGGGACGCGATGCGGATCTGCCGCTGGCGGCGCTGCGCGCAGCCTTGCGTGACAGCTTGCCCGAGTACATGATTCCGACGCGCTGGATGGCATTGCCGCAGTTGCCCTTGACGCCGAACGGCAAGATCGACCGGGCCGCGCTGGCGCTGCCGCAGATCGAACGCGCCGAGTTCGCCTTGCCGCTGACCGACTGCGAATGCCGCATCGCGCTCATCTGGAAAGATGTGCTGGGCATCGATACCATCGGCCGCCACGACAATTTCTTTACGCTGGGCGGGCACTCGCTGCTGGCGGTACCGGTGGTGTCGCGCACCAGCAAGGAAATGGGCGTCGAGATTGCGCTGCGGCAGTTATACATCACCCCGACGCTGTCGCAATTCGCCGAGGCTGTCATGAATGCCAGCGCCGGCGGAGTTGCTCATGTTGATGATGCTGAACTGGAAGGGGAGCTGTCAGCCCACGACAACGTCACGCCAACGCCGGTTGCGTTGCCAGTGGCCGCAACGGCCCGCGCCGCTGGCAGGCGCCGCATGGGTTGGCGCGCCGGCCTGGATCAGTTGCGCCTGTCGCTCAGTTTCCTCATCGCGCTGGTGGCGGGCTTGATCATGACGCTGTGCTATCTGGCGTGCAAGCAGGTGTGGCCAGGGGGCGCGCGCTGGCTGCGCGCGAACCTGCCGCGCATGATCGGGCAGGGGATCCTGAAAGGCAGCGGCATTCGCATCGTGCTCGAAGGACGGGAGAATCTGCCCGACCCGGACTCGGCCTTCGTACTGATGGCCAATCACAAGAGCATTTTCGACGGCTATTTACTGCTGTCGTCCTTGCCCTTCGTGTACAAATGGTTTTCGGCCGACGACAACCACTTGCAGCGCCAAAAGAAATTGCATATCGTTCAGTGGATGATCGAAGTGTGCGATCTCGTCTTCACGCACTACAAGGATGACGCAACAAAAACGTTCGAGGAGTTTCAGCTTGCCCAGAAACATTTGGAAAATGGCGGACGCGTTCTGTTTTCGCCGGAAGGCGGCATCAGCAAGGGCGATGCGATTGCCAAGATTGGCGACGCGTGTTGCCGGATCGTGCTGAACGCGGCCGTGCCGGTGGTGCCGATTGCGATCCTCAATTCCGCCTCGTTGATCGATACCCAAAGGAACGTCTACACGCCGGGCACCATCGTGATCCGGATCGGCCGCCCGCTTTATCCGGAGCAATTGCCGGATCAAGTGCAACTCCTGTCCGAACATATCCGGCACGTGATGCAGCAGTTGGCGTCAAGTAAGCGGGACGGTGCTGCCGGTTTGCCCTTGGACGGTACCCGGGGCGGATAGCACGCGGCACGGCGGCGATCGCTTGCGCCGTCAGCGTGCGATTGCCCGCACTTGCTCGCCAGCGCCAAATGCGCGCGCGGCCTCCAGCAGGTCCGGGCCGCGACGCGCCAGCACGCGCTCCATCATGGGATAGAGCACGCCTTCTTCCTTCTCGCTGTGCTGGTGCAGTGTCAGCAGCAAGGCTTCGGCATGCTTGACGAAGGCAGAAGCGCTGAAGGCGGCGACGGCATCGGCCAGGCGCTGCGCCACGGCCCGGATGCGCAAATGCTCTGCGCGCATGGTGGCGGTTAGTGTAACGGCGCGCCCCAGCGCCAGTTCAAAGGCGGGATACAGGATTTGTTCCTCGATCAGCAAATGGCGTTCCAGCGCATGCTGGAAGACAGCCATGTTCTCTTGTGCATCGGGCCAGCAGGCCGCGCCAACGGACTGCTGCGTGCGCCGCAACAGCGCATCGCAGCGCGCATGATCGTGCGTCAGGTAGTTGCCCAGCGTATCCATTCGCATTCTCCGGCCGATTGGCGATGCGCCATTGTCGCCCGCATCTGCTGCCAAAATCCTTAATCCACTTTAAGGAAAATAACCCCGCGTGCCATTTGCCATCCTTTTGCCGTCCTTCTGGCATTCGTATAGTTCTAAAAGACTAGTACGTCTAAGCACTCTGCGAGATGCGATAACCATAGTGCGAATAGGAAATTTCAAACGTGCTCCATACACTCTTCTGGTTATAGCCTCGCACCGCAGCAAGGCCGCCCGCCAATGCACCTCTAGGAGAATACTGATGGACAACAAAAAAGATTCGAACGACAGCACGACCGAAGTTGTAGCCAGCGTTGCAGCCAGCCGCCGCGGCTTTCTGGGCAAGAGCGCCATGGTCGGCCTGGCCGGCGCCGGCGCCGTGCTCGGCCTGGCCGGCTGCAAGGAAGAAACGGTTGCAGGCAAGGCTGCACCGGTACCCGCCAAGGGCGCCGCCGACGGCAGCCACGTCGCCCCGGGTCAGCTCGATACCTATTACGCTTTTATTAGCGCCGGTCACGGCGGCGAAGTGCGGGTACTGGGTCTGCCATCCGGCCGCACGCTCAAGCGCATTCCCGTCTTTAACACCGACTGCATGGTCGGCTGGGGCATCACCAACGAGTCCAAGGCAGTCATGGGCACCAAGCCCGACGGCACGCTGCAGTACACCACCGGCGACACCCACCACGTGCACGGCAGCTACAAGGACGGCACCTACGACAGCCGCTGGTTGTTCGTGAACGACAAGATCCATTCGCGCCTGGCCCGTATCCGCATGGACACGATGGAATGCGACAAGATCACGTCGATTCCGAACGTGATGGGTTTCCACGGTATTTTCCCGGACAAGCGCGACCCGGTCGACGCCGCCATCAATCACACCACGCGCGTATTTTGCGGCGCCGAATTCCACATTCCGCTGCCAAACGACGGACGCGACCTGGACGACCCATCGAAATGGGGCTGCCTGTTCACCTGCGTTGACGCGGCCAGCATGGAAGTGCGCTGGCAGTGCCGCATCGACGGCAACATGGAGTTGCTTGCCACGTCCTATGACGGCAAGCTCGCTGCCGCCACCCAGTACAACACCGAAGGCGCTGCTGACCTGGCCGGCATGATGGCCGCCGAACGCGACGCCTGCGTGTTCTTCAACGTGGCGCGTATCGAAGCGATGATCAAGGCCGGCACCTTTACGACCATCGGCAGCTCCAAGGTGCCCGTGGTTGACGGACGCAAGACCGCCAATGAAGATCCGAAAACGGCACTGACCTGCTACGTCCCGGTCGGCAAAAACCCGCACGGCGTGAACGCCAGCCCTGACGGCAAGTATTTTGTCTGCGCCGGCAAGCTCTCGCCAACGGCGACCGTGATCGAACTGGCCAAGGTACTGCAATGGTTCGACGGCGCGCTCAAGCTGCCGCGCGACAGCGTGGTTGCCGAGCCGGAAATTGGCCTGGGCCCATTGCACACCGCCTTCGACGGCAAGGGCAATGCCTACACCTCGCTGTTTTTGGACAGCCAGGTCGTCAAATGGAATGTGGACATGGCAATTGCCCAGTTCAAGGGCGACAAGACCGTCAAGCCGATCCTCGACCGTGCCGACGTGCACTACCAGCCGGGCCACGGCTACGCTTCGATGGGTGAAACCAAGGATGCGGACGGCAAGTACTTTAACTCTGGCAACAAGTTTTCGAAAGACCGCTTCCTGCCAGTGGGGCCCTTGCACCCGGAAACCGAGCAGATTCTCGACATCAGCGGCGCCAAGATGGTGCTCGTGGCGGACCACACGGCCTACCCGGAGCCGCATGACGGCATTATCGTGCGCCGCGATTTCGTCAAGACCAAGCAAGTGTCGGTGATGACGGACTTCCCGAACGCTGTCACGGCAGAAACCGCCGGCATCGAGCGCAAGGGCAACAAGGTGCATGTGCGCCTGATGTCGCAAGCGCCGGCGTTCAGCATGCCGATCATCAAGGTCAAGGTGGGCGACGAAGTGACGCTGACGCTGACCAACTTTGACAAGGTCGAAGACTTGACCCACGGCTGCGCGATTCCATATCACAACATTAACTTTATCGTCAATCCACAGGAAACCCGTTCGGTCACCTTCAAGACCGAGCATGCCGGCGCCTACTGGATTTACTGCACCCACTTCTGCCACGCATTGCACCTCGAAATGCGCAGCCGTTTGCTGGTGGAAGCGTAAGGCCTATGCGCGTACTGTCGCCCTGGCCATGGTGTATGGCGCTGCTGGCATTGCTGTCGATGCTGGCGGGGGGCGCGGCGCGCGCCACCGTCTACGATGCCGAGCTGTCGCAGCAATTGCTGCACGGCGCAAATTTGTGCGCGCAAGCGCCGTGCCGCGACGTTATGCCGCAGGCAACGAGATTTTCTGAACGCAAGGGCCGGCCGAGCTATGTCGAAGCCTTCGGCGCCGGCCCCGACAAGGCCGAGCACCTCGTCGGCTATGTTTTCCTGTCGACCGATGTGGTCGACATTCCCGCTTATTCCGGCAAACCCATCGTTACCCTGATTGGCATGGACACGGCTGGCCTGATCACCGGCGTGCGCGTGCTCAAGCATTCCGAGCCGATTTTATTGGCCGGCATTCCCGAATCCACACTCCTTAAATTCATTGCGCAATATGTCGGCCAGCGCGGCGACGCCAAGCTGGAAATCGGCCATGGCGACACGGCCAACGGCGCGGTGGGGCTGGACGCCATCAGCGGCGCCACCGTCACCGTGATTGCTGAAAACCAGGTCATTTCACGCAGCGCCTATGAAATCGGGCGTCAGGTCGGCATGTTCAAGAGCGAAGTGCGCCCGCCGGCGCGCTATACGCCGCTGAATGAAAAGCTGAGCTGGGAGCAACTGTTGGCCGAGGGCAGCGTTAGTCACCTGCAAGTGGCGCCCAAAGAAGTCGGGCTCGAGGGCGACGGACCGTACATCGACATGCATTTCGGACACTTGAACGTGCCGTCCGTCGGCATCAGCGTGCTGGGCGAACATGCTTACCGGCGCCTGATGGATGAACTCAAGCCAAACGAACAGGCCATTTTCATCATCGCCAGCGGCGCCGCCTCCTTCAAGGGGTCCGGTTACGTGCGCGGCGGCATCTACGACCGGATCCAGGTGCGCCAGGATCCGCAAAGCTTTACCTTCCGCGATACCGACTACCAGAACCTGTACGGCATTCAAGCCGAGGGCGCGCCCGCGTTCACCGAATCGGCCGTGTTTATCGTCCGTTCCGAGAACTTCAACCCGGCCTGGCCGTGGCAGCTCACTTTCCTGGCCAACAAGGCTGAAGGGCAGAGCGGCGCCAAGACGTTTGTGCACTTTGACAAACAATATTGGCTGCCGTCGCGCTACCTGGTGGGCGGACGTCCCAGGGTCGAGCTGCCGCAGGCAGTGTGGAAGGCGATCTGGGGCGGCAAGAAGGTCGAGATCGGTCTGTTCCTGTTCGTGCTCGCCTTTACTGCCGTCATGTATTCGCAGCGCGACACGCTGGTGCGCATTTCGTCGCGCAAGCACAAGCCGTGGATCAAGCGCCCGCGCCATGTGCTGTGGCTGGTGAGCGTCGTGTTCCTGGGCTTTTACCTGAAGGCGCAGCCGAGCATTACGCAAGTGCTGACCTGGTTCCATGCCGTGCTGCACCAGTGGAAGTGGGAATTGTTCTTGTCCGATCCTTACATTTTCCTGTTCTGGTGGTTCATTATCATCAGCACGCTGGTGTGGGGCAGGGGCGTGTTTTGCGGCTGGCTGTGCCCGTTTGGCTCGCTGCAGCAACTGGCCCTGAGCATCGGCAAGGTCATTGGCTTGAAGAAGTATCAAAAATTGTTGCCCAAGCCCTTGCATGACAAGCTCAGGTACCTAAAGTATGTGATTTTTGCCGTGTTGCTCGGGGTGTCGTTTTATTCGATGGAAACGGCCGAGCATCTGGCCGAGATCGAGCCGTTCAAGACCACCTTTATCGTGGGCGTGTGGAACCGGTCGTGGCCGTTCTGGATCTTTATTGGCGGCATACTGGGTTGGTCATTCTTCAGCGAGCGCCCGTATTGCAAATACCTGTGCCCGTTGGGCGCGGGGTTGGCGCTGCCGGGCAAGTTCCGCCTGTTTGGGCTCAAGCGCAAAGCAGAATGCACGACCTGCCATGCGTGCGCTGCCGGTTGCGGTTCGCACGCGATCGATAGCGCCGGCAATATCGACCAGATGGAATGCATGTTGTGCCTCGATTGCATGATTTTGTATTACGACGACCATGCCTGTCCCCCGCTGGTGGGCGAGCGCAAGCGGCGCGAGAAGGATGGGCAGGCATTGACGGCCATTGATGCGGGCGGGTATTTCATCAAGCTCGAATCGGTCAAGGATGCATTGGCAAACCGGGCAGGAGAGTTGGCTCCGTGATGGGTGGCAAGCGAACCGTCGGAAAAGCGCAGGCCTGGGCGGCCCCCTTTTCCGACGTGCGTCGACGCGACGCGAACATGTCGGAACGCGCTTCGCTTGTCCGACCTACGCTGCTCGCGCTTTCTTTGCTGGCTTTCGGGGCGAGCGCCGCTGAATTGCGGGTGTTGCCCGGACAATCGATCGTGGCCGCCATTGCCCAGGCGGCGCCGGGCGACACGCTGCTCATCGCCGCAGGCACCTATAAGGAACACGTGCTGGTCGATAAACGACTGACCTTGCGCGGCCAAGGCCGGCCCGTCATCAGCGCCCAAGGCACGGGCGACGTGATCCGCGTCACGGCCAGCGATGTCGTCATCGAAGGCCTGGCCATCCGCGACAGCGGCGCCGACCTGGACAAACAAAACGCGGGCGTCTATGTCGTGCCCGGCGCCGACCGCTTTACGCTGCGCGACTGCGTGCTGTCGAACACGCTGTTCGGCCTGTGGCTTGAAAAATCCAACCATTCCAAGGTGACGGGCAACACCATCACCGGCAAGCCGGATTTGCTGTCGGCCGCGCGCGGCAATGGCATCCAGGTCTACAACACGGCCGATGTGGAAGTGATCGGCAACACCATCAGCCACGCGCGCGACGGCATTTACGTCGATATCTCGACCCGCGCACTATTCAGGGGAAATAAAATTCACCATGTGCGGTATGGTACGCACTATATGAATACGAATCACAGTACCTGGGAGGGCAACGAGTCCTACCTGAACCGCGGCGGCCTGGCGCTGATGGAGGTGCGCAACCTTGTGGTGCGCAACAACATCGCCTGGGGCAACGAAGACCACGGCATCATGCTGCGCACCATCCAGGATTCGATCATCGAGCACAATGTCGTGGCCGCCAACGGACGCGGTTTCTTCGTGTATGACGCCGAATACAACGTACTGCGCAACAACGTTGTCATCAACAACCGGGTTGGCGTGCACCTGTCGGCCGGTTCCTCCAACAACCAGGTCGACGGCAATGACTTCATTGGCAACGAGGAAGCGGTCAAGTTCGTCGCCGCGCGCGACGTTGCCTGGGGCCGCAAGCAAGGCAATTACTGGAGCAATTACAGCGGCTGGGACCAGGACGGCGACGGCGCCGGCGACGTGGCCTACGAGGCGAGCGACCTGGTTGACCGCTTGAACTGGCAATATCCGCTCGTCAAGCTGGTCTTGACCAGTCCCGCAGTGCAGACGCTGCGCTTCGTGGCCCGCCAGTTTCCCGTGCTGCGCGCGCCCAGCGTGACCGAAGCACACCCGCGCATGCGGCCGAACAACCCTGAATGGAGACGCTTCAATGACAAGCATCCCCATTGAACTGGACGCGGTGAGCAAGTCCTTCGGCAAGGTCGACGCGGTGCGCAATGTGTCCGTGGCGATCGGCAAGGGCGAAATGTTCGGCCTGATCGGCCACAACGGCGCCGGCAAGAGCACCTTGTTCAAGCTGATGCTCGGCTTGCTGCCGGCCAGCGCGGGCAGCGTGCGCGTGGGCGGCGTGGACACCGCCAGCGCGCAGTTCCGCCAGGTGCGCCGGCGCATCGGCTACCTGCCCGAAACCTTTGTCAGTTACGACAACCTGAGCGGCCTTGAAGTGCTGCGCCTGTTCGCCGACCTGAAAGGGGTGACGCGCAGCGCCTGCGCTGACGTGCTGGAGCTTGTCGGCCTGGCCGGCGACGGCGCGCGCCGCCTGCACACCTATTCCAAAGGCATGCGCCAGCGGCTCGGCTTTGCGCAAGTGCTGCTGGGCGACCCGGACCTGATTTTTCTCGACGAGCCGACCAACGGGCTGGACCCGGAAGGTATCGCCGGTTTTTACGTGCTGCTGCGCGCCGCCCAATCGCGCGGCGCCACCATCGTGATCACTTCCCACATATTGGCGGAAATTCAGGACCGGGTAGACCGCCTGCTGATCCTGGACGCCGGCAAGGTCGCCGCGCTGGGCACGCTGGCCGAGCTGCGCGGGCAACATGTGCTGCCGTCCACGCTCGAACTGCTGCTGCGCCCCGGCCACGCTGCGCTGGCCGCCGGCATGCTGGCGCACATGGAGGGCGTCACCGTGACGCTGGACGCCGACCACCCCGACCATGCCCACATCAGCTGTCCGGCCGCGCTCAAGGCGCCCATCCTGGCCTTGATGGCGCCGGCGCTGCTGGACGTGACGATCCGCGAGCCATCGCTGGAAGACCTGTTCCTAGGCTATGGAGGCCGGCATGCGCGAACGCATTGATTTTCGCCAGGTGCGCGTGATTGCCGCCAAGGAGTTTCGCGACCGGATCCGCAACCGCTGGGTGCTGGCCGTGGCCGTCATTTTTGCGCTGTTCGCGTTGGCAATTGCCTATTTTGGCGCCTCGCAGCAGGGTGAAGTGGGTTTTCACAGCATCGACGTGACGGTAGCCAGCCTGGTCAGCCTGGTGATTTACCTGGTGCCGCTGATTGCGCTGATCCTCGGCTACGATGCCATCGTGGGCGAACGCGAACGCGGCTCGCTCGAACTGATGCTGTCGATGCCGATCACGCGCTTTGAGATTTTGCTGGGCAAATACCTGGGGCTGGCGGCGGCGCTGACCACGGCCACCGTGCTCGGTTTTGGCGCCGGCCTGCTGCCCATGGCCAGCGAGCTGACGGTGCGCGACGGCTTTCATTACGCCGGCTTTGTCGGCAGCGCCATCCTGATGGGCCTGGCCTTCCTGAGTATTTCGATGCTGGTGTCGGTGGTGGCGCTTGACCGGGTGCGCGCCAGCGGCGTGGCAATTGCGCTGTGGTTCTTTTTCGTGCTTATTTTCGACCTGCTGCTGATGGGCGCGTTGGTGATGAGCCAGGGGGGCCTTGGCAGTACGCTGTTTGCCGCGCTGCTGATGTTCAATCCCGCCGACGTGTTCCGGCTGATGAATATCTTCAGTTCCGAGCAGGTGCAAACCATGTACGGCCTGGCGACGGTGATGCCGGAACGGCTGACCGATCCGGCCGTGCTGCTGGCGATCATGGCGGCCTGGATCGTGGTGCCGTTTTTGATCGCTCACTGGAGATTTACATGCCAACCAAAATAGGGTGCCTCCTGTTTGCCTTCGTGCTTGCAGCGTGCAGCGAGGCTACGCTTGCGCCGGTCGCCCAGGAACCGAGCGCCGACGCCGCGTGCGCACTGGACGGCATGGTGCTGCAGGATTTTCCCGGTCCCAAGGCGCAAGTGCACTACACCGAAGGCAAGCCGGACTATTATTGCGACCTGACCGAATTGTTTGCCGTGCTGCTCGCGCCGGAACACAAGCGCAAGGTGGCGGCGGTGTTCGTGCAGGACGCGGGCAAGACCGACTGGGCCAAACCAAGCGGGCACTGGATCGTGGCCAAGGATGCGCTGTTTGTGGTGGGTAGCAGGAAGCAGGGCTCGATGGGGGCGACGTTCGGCGCGTTTGCAAGCGCACAAGAGGCGGCCGCCTTTGTCCAGAGGGAGGGCGGCACGATCGTGCAGTTCGACCATATGAAGGCAGCAATGCTTGACAAGAGTGGCGCGGCCGCCAATGCGCGTCATTGATTTTTTTAACGTTTTTGAGGGTGGATATGATGAAGAAAAGTATATTGGTATCGCTGTTGATGGTCGGCGCGCTTAGCGCCTGCGGCAAGAAGGCGGAGCCGACCGCTGCGCCCGAAGTGCCTGCCGCAGCCGCGGTTGTGGACGCGCCCGCCGCCGCTGCGCCTGCGGCACCGGCAGCATCGGCAGCACCGGTGGTCGTTGCCAGTGCCGCCGACCTGGCCGTTGGCGAAAAGGTGTACACGGCCAACTGCGCGTCGTGCCACGGCGCAGCCGTGCTCGGCGCCCCGAAGCTGGGCGACAAGCCGTCCTGGAGCCCGCGCATCGCCAAGGGCGTGGACACGCTGTATAAAAGCGCCTTGGAAGGCTTGAAGATGATGCCCCCGCGCGGCGGGAATGCGGCGTTGAAGGACGAAGAGATAAAGGCTGCGGTCGATTACATGGTCAGCAAGGCAATGTGATAAGTACCCCGCATCGTCCTCGCGCGCGGGGACGATGCGGAAAATATGACACAAAATAAGCGCCATATCAATGCAAAATGTATCATGAGAATGACCCGGAGCCTGTTTGCCGCGCTGCTGCTGATGCTGCTGATGCTGCTGATGCTGTTTGCGGCGGCCTGCACGCAAGCTGACGCCACGCATCACACCACCGGCCGCGTTTTTGGCACCGTTGTCGACGTCAGCATCTATGGCGGTTCCCCCGAGCGCGCCGCTGAACTGAGCCGCGCCGTGCTGGCCGAATTCGACCGCCTGCACCACAAATTCCACGCCTGGCAGCCCAGCATGCTCACGCGCCTGAACGACGCCATCGCGCGCGGCGAGCCGTTCACCGCCGATGCTGAAATGGTCAGCCTGCTGCAATCGGCCACGGTGCTGGCCGAGCGCTCCGACAATTTGTTCAACCCCGCCATCGGCCACCTGATCCGCCTGTGGGGCTTCCAGAGCAGCACCTTCGAGGGGCGCGACCCGCCCGCCGCGGAAATCGCGCGCTGGGTCGCGGTCAAGCCGCGCCTGGCCGACCTGCGCTACCAGGGCGTTGTAATCACCAGTACCAACCGGGCCGTCATGATCGACCTGGGCGGCTACGCCAAAGGTTACGCGCTCGACCGCGCCGCCCTGATTTTGCGCCGCGGCGGCGTAAAAGCGGCGCTAGTGAACGTGGGCGGCAACCTGATCGCCATCGGCCGGCCCGGCGCGCGGCCGTGGACCGTGGGCGTGCAAGACCCGCGCGGCGACGGCACGCTGGCGCGCGTGGCGCTGCACGACAACGAAGCGATGGGCACCAGCGGCGACTACCAGCGCTATTTTTTTGCCGGCGGCACGCGCCACCCGCACATCATCGACCCGCGCACCGGCAATACGGTCGACCTGGTGGCGTCGGTGACGATCATCACCTCCGGCGGCCAGGATGCCGGGCTGCGCTCGGACGGCAACTCCAAGCCGCTGTTCATCGCCGGCCCGGCCAACTGGGAAGCCATGGCGGCCAAGATGCACCTGACCGAAGTACTGCTGATCGGCGCCGACAAGCGTTTCCTGATGACGCCGGCCATGCAGGCGCGGCTGCAAGCGGGCAGCCGATGAGCCGGCGCTCGCGTATCATGCACAGGCGGCGCCAGGCAATCGCGCCCCGTTTGCGCACAGCACGCAAGGACCGCCGATGAACCTCGATTCGCTCATACCCACCTGGCACCGCCTCTCGACCAGGATCATGGGCGCGCTGGTAGGCTTTTTGTCGCTGGCCCTGGCCGCCATTTCGCTCACGCTGTACCTGTCCTGGCAGCTTGAAGGCAGCGCCGCCGCCATCAACGATGCCGGCAGCTTGCGCATGGATAGCTTCCACCTGTCGCTGACGCTCTCGCAAGGCGCGCTCGCCGACCCGGCCGCCGCGCACCTGATCGCCGACATCGGCGCCACGCTGGCGCAACTTGAACAGGGCGACCCGCAACGCCCGCTGCTGCTGCCGCCGGCCGACGCGATTCGGCGCGACTTCGCGCAGTTGACCGCGCGCTGGCACAACGAGATTCGTCCCGCCGCGCTGGCGCTGCTGGCACTTGACGGCGCGCCGCGTGCGCAGGCGCTGGGCAAGTTCCGCCCCGACACCGAGCGCTTTGTCGCCGAAGCCGACGCGCTGGTCCGGCTCATCGAGCGCGACAGCGAAACGCGCATGTTCTGGCTGCGCGGCTCGCAGCTGGCGCTGCTGGTCATGGCCCTGGCCGGCACGGTCAGCCTGGTGTACCTGATGCTCAGCCTGATCATTGCCCCCGTCACGCGCTTGCATGACGGATTGCGGCGCATGGCGGCCAAGGATTTTGAAGTGCGGCTGGCAGGCGAGGGCCCGGGCGAATTCGGCCAGCTGGCGCGTGGTTTTAACAAGATGGCCGATCGCCTCAAGACGCTGTACGATAATCTTGAAGGCCGGGTGGCGCGCAAGACCGCCGCGCTGGAACACCAGAACCGCGAGCTGGCGCTGCTGTACGACGCCTCGGCCTTTCTGCAGCATCCGCAGGCGCTCGAACCGCTGTGCCAGGGTTTGCTGGAGCGCATGTGCGACTATTTCAATGCCGACGGCGGCTCGGTGCGCGTGCTCGACGCCGGGGGCAACAACTTGCACCTGGTGGTCCACCAGGGCATGTCGCCCCAGCTGGTCGAGCGCGAGCATTGCATCAAGGTCGGCGAATGCCTGTGCGGCGACGCGGTGGCGCGCAAAATCAACGTGATCCACGACTTGCGCAAGCTCGACAAGGAGCACGAGCTCGCATGCCACCGCGAAGGTTTTGCGACCGTGTCGGTGTTCCATATTTGCGCGCAGCGGGTCAACCTGGGTTTTTTCAACCTGCATTTTCGTCAGCCGAAAACGTTTGACGCGCGCGAACAAAGCTTGCTTGAAACGCTGGGCCAGCTGCTAGGCACCGCCGTCGAAAACCTGCGCCTGGTCGCGCGCGAACGCGAACTGGCCGTCTCCGAAGAGCGCAACCTGGTGGCCCAGGGTCTGCACGACAGCATCGCCCAAAGCCTTAATTTTTTGAACTTGCAGGTGCAGATGCTGGACCAGTCGGTCAAGGCGGGCCACATCGGCGACGTGGCCGACATCGTGCCGCTGCTGCGCGCGGGCGTGCAGCAAAGTTACGAAGATGTACGCGAGCTACTGCATAATTTCCGCACGCGCCTGGTCGAAGGCAGCCTGATCGAAACGCTGCAAACCACGGTCGACAAATTCGGTCGCCAGACGGGGCTGGTCGCCGAGCTGGTGGCCGACCCCGACGGCGCGCCGTTCCCCCGCGAGCAGCAGCTGCAATTGCTGTTCATCGTGCAGGAAGCGCTGTCGAACGTGCGCAAGCATGCCGACGCCAGGCGCGTGCTGGTGCGCCTGGAAGAAGGCGACGATTTCACGCTCACGATCACCGACGACGGCGCCGGTTTCGACCCCGCCCAGCTCGACCGGCGGGGCGACGAGCATATCGGCATCCACATCATGCGCGAACGGGCGCACCGCATCGACGCCGCGCTCGCCGTCACGTCGGCCCCGGGCAGCGGCACCAGCATCACGCTCACCTTGCCGCAGGCGCAACGGCGCGCGGCATGAGTCTTTCAGAGGGAACAGAGATGGACAACGGGATGAAAAACGCGCTGAAAAACGCCGACCAAGCGATCCGCGTGCTGCTGGTCGACGACCACTCGCTGTTTCGCAGTGGCATACGTTCACTGCTGCAGCGCCACGCCGAGTTTGCCGTGGTGGGCGAAGCTGCCGACGGGGTGGAGGGCATCAAGCGCTGCAAGCAGCTCAAGCCGGACGTGGTCTTGCTCGACCTGCACATGCCCGGCATGTCGGGCGTGGAAACCTTGCAGCTGATGCAGCAAGATTGCGCGGGCATCGCCATCATCATGCTGACCGTGTCGGAAGAGTCGGAAGACCTGGCGCTGGCCATGCGCGCCGGGGCGCAGGGCTACCTGATCAAAAATATCGAGACCGATTATCTGCTGCGGGCCATCCGCCGCGCCCATGCGGGCGAAGTGGTCGTGGCCGAAGCGCTCACCGGCAAGCTGGTGGCGCAGATGTACGCGACGGCGCCGGTAGCGCCCGTGTCGGACATCGACAAGCTGACGCCGCGCGAAAAGGATATTCTCGATTGCCTGGCGCTAGGGGAGAGCAACAAGTTTATCGCCCGCAAGCTGGACCTGGCGGAAAGCACGGTCAAGATCCATGTCCAGAACGTGCTCAAGAAGCTCAAGCTGTCGAGCCGGGTACAGGCGGCGGTGTTCGCGGTGGAACACCGCATGGCCAGCACCCTGGGAGAGCGCCAGGGTTAGTACATCAAGGCGGGGATTAGTGCCCGCCGCCGCCGCAACCACCGCAGCAGCTCGATGGCGGCTCGGCCACGATAAAGCCGGCCGTGTTGACGGCAGAACGCAGCGCGGCCGGGGTGGCGCGCGTTTCGTCAAAGCCGACCCGGGCCAGCGTGCTGGCCAGCGTGATGTGCACGCGGTCGACGCCAGCGATAGCTTCCAGCGCTTTGGCGACCTGGACCGCGATCGCTTCGGTATTCATGGCGGGGATGATGAGTGAGGCGGTTTGCATATGAACTCCATGGTTTCCTGTGGTAATGCTTCTCAGCGTAAGCAGGATTAAGATTGCCGTCCACCACATTCGATGCGCGCCGGGCGCTATTTTGGAAAAACGTAAGGTACATCAATTTCACCTCATAAACCAGGAAATGCTGTTGCCGTATGGCTGCGTTTGAAGTAGTATTTTGAATGTATCTTTAAACCGATGTCTTATAATCAGAAGGCCGCAGCATGAGCTTGCACATGATCGAAGAACCCGCCACCGGCGCTGTCCATCCCCTCTGGAGCGGCCAGCATGCGCTGTGGGCGCTGGGATTCCGGCCGTTTTACATCCTGGCCGCGTTGCTGGCGGTGTTGTTCATTCCGCTGTGGCTGGCGCACTATCTGGGCTGGGCCGGGGCGTCCACCCACATCACGCTTGGTTGGCACGTGCATGAAATGGTGTTCGGCTTCGCCATCGCCGTCGTGGTCGGCTTCCTGTTGACGGCGGGGCGCGCGTGGACCGGGCTGCAGACGCCCTACGGCGCGCATCTGGCGGGGCTGGCGCTGGTGTGGGTGGCCGCGCGCGTGGCCATGCTGACGGCGCCCGCGTGGCTCGCCGCCGGCATCGACTTGTTGTTCCTGCCAATGGCAGCCTGGTCCATGTACCGCGTGCTGCACCGGGCCGGCAACAAGCGCAATATGTTCCTTATTGTGCTGCTGGGGCTGCTGACGGTGGCCAACGCCGCCTTCCATGGCGCCGGCATGGGCATCCTTCCCATCGGCCAGGTGGCGCCCATCCATGCGGCCATCTTGCTCATCGTGCTGATCGAAGCGGTGATTGGCGGACGCGTGATCCCGATGTTTACCGATAACATGGCGCCCGGCGCCAAGTCGCTGGTCTTGCCGCGCAACGACAAGATCGCCTTGGCGGTCGTGGTCGCCGCCGTGGCAGGCTGGGTGTTCGGCGCGCCGGGGCCGCTGGCGGCCGGGCTTGCATTCCTGGCTTGCTGCGCCACGGCGCTGCGCCTGGCGGGCTGGAAGCCGCAGCGCACGCTGCGCTTTCCCTTGCTGTGGATACTGCACCTGAGCTACGCCTGGATTTGCGCCGGCTTCCTGCTGCTGGCCCTGGCCGCGCTGGGCATCGGCACGGCCAGCACCGCCTTCCATGCGCTCACGGTAGGATCGATGGCAGGCTTGATCATGGGCATGATGACCCGCACCACGCTCGGCCACACGGGCCGCAAGATGGTCGCCGGCAAGGCTGAAACGGCCATGTATGTGCTGATCCAGGCCGGTGCTTTCCTGCGGGTCGGGGCCGGCATGGCGCCGCTTGCGTGGCGCGCCGGCTTGCTCATTGCCGCTGGCGCGTGCTGGAGCATGTCGTTTGCGCTGTTCCTGCTGGTCTATGCCCCTTATCTGTGGCGTGCCCGCGTGGACGGCAAAGAAGGGTAACTTGCCGCAAGGAAGGAAGTAGAATGCTAGCCTGACCGCTGCACTTGCCAGACTACCCATCATTGCCCATGAGACTGACTGCCTACACCGATTATTCGCTGCGTACCCTGATTTTCCTGGCCATGAACCGGGAGCAGCTGGTCACGATCCAGGATATTGCCGACGCCCACGGCATCGCCAAGAACCACCTGACCAAGGTCGTGCATCATCTGGGCACGCTCGGCTACATCGACACCGTGCGCGGGCGCAATGGCGGCTTGCGGCTGGGGCGCGAACCGGCCGACATCAATGTCGGCGAGGTCGTGCGTTATACCGAAACCGATTTCCACATGGCGTCCTGCTTCGACGCCGCTTCGGCCGGCTGCATGTACGCGGCCGCGTGCGCGCTCAAAGGGGTGCTGGGCCAAGCCACGGCAGCCTTCCTGGACGTGCTGGACGCCGTCACGCTGGAACAGATGATCATCAAGGAAGTGCGCAAGGCCAAGGCCAAGGGCGCGCCGCTGCCGGTGCTGGTGCAGTTCCACCCCATGGGCAGGGGCCGCGGCCGCGCGCGCGACAAAACCTAGTTGCAGGCGCGCCGATCAAGGCGCAAAATGGCGGAACCTTGACGGGTGAAGGCTCCCATGAAACTGGAACCGGCCGACCAGGCGCCAAGCCTGCCGCTATCGACCCTCGATCTGTTGCAAGACCAGATTGCCGTGATCGACGCGTCCGGCGTCATCGTCAGTATCAATCACGCCTGGATCGCCTTTGCGCGCGCCAACGGCGCCGATCTTTCCGCCGTGCTTGTTGGCGCCAACTATCTGGACGCGTGCGCGCGCGCCGCCGTCCAGGGAGACGGCTGCGCGTCGGCTGCCGCAGACTTGATACGGGATATTTTGAGCGGCAGGGTCCAACACGCCAGCCTCGAGTATCCGTGTGACTCGCCCACCGAGGAACGCTGGTACCGGCTCAAGCTGACGGGCGTGCACGCGGCCGGGGCGCGGCACGTCGTCGCCGTGCACGAAGAGATTGCCGGGCCGAATATGGCGGACCGCCAGATGCGCCTGCAGCAAAATCTGCTGGCGTCGGTCGAACAGGCTGTCATTGCGACCGACCTGGCCGGCACCATCCTGTTCTGGAATCCTTTTGCCGAGCGGCTGTATGGCTGGCCGGCGGCCGAGGTGTTGGGCCGCAATATCGTCGACGTCACGCCGACCGAGTTGAACCAGACGCAAGCGGTGGACATCATGGCCCGTCTGCAGCAGGGCGAGAGCTGGTCGGGCGACTTCGACGTGCGTCACCGCAGCGGGCGCATACTGCCGGTGCACGTCACCGATTCCCCGCTGCGCAATGAGCGCCAACAACTGATTGGCGTGATTGGCATTTCCACCGACATGACGGAAAAACGCAAGACCGACAAAGCCTTGCGCCTGTCGGACATGGTGTACCAAGCCATCGGCGAAGCGATCATGGTTGTTTGCATGAATGGGCGCATCGAGGCCATCAATCCCGCCTTTACCATGCTTACCGGCTACACCGAAGAGGAAGTAATCGGGCACGACGCCGACCTGCTCAAGGGTGGCGCCGAGCATTTGATTGGCGCCGATGCCGAGCAACTGCTGGGCAGGACCGGGCACTGGGCCGGCTCGCTGCGCATCCGGCTCAAGTCAGCTGAAATCAGCCTGAAATGGCTGCGGATCGATACGATTTACGACCAGCACAAGCGCGACAAGCTGCGCATTTGCATGTTCTCGCATGTCACGGACCAAAAGCGGGCCAATGAAACGATCTGGCGGCAAGCGAACTTCGATATGCTGACCGGTTTGCCGAACCGCAGCATGTTTCGCGACCGGCTTGAGCACGAGATACAAAAAGCGGGACGCGCCGGCCATCGGCTGGCGCTGATGTTCATCGATCTGGACCAGTTCAAGGAAGTCAACGACACGCTCGGCCACGAAATGGGCGACAGCTTGCTCAAGCAGGCGGCCGGCCGCCTGGCCAGCTGCGTGCGCGGCGCCGATACGGTGGCGCGCATCGGGGGCGATGAATTTACCGTGATTTTAGGCGAACTGGAGGACCCTGCCGTGGTCGAACGGGTTGCTTCCACCATCGTGCAGACCATGGCGCTGCCGTTTTACGTCGCGCAAAATACCATTTATGTCTCGGCCAGCGTGGGCATTACGCTGTTTCCGGAAGATGCGCGCGAGGCCGATGGCTTGATCAGGAATGCCGACCAGGCCATGTACGCGGCCAAGAATCATGGCCGCGACCGCTTTCATTATTTTACCCAGCGCATGCAAAACGAAGCGCTGGGCCGGATGCGGATGATCAACGACTTGCGCGGTGCGCTGGCCAACGACCAGTTCGAGCTGCGCTACCAGCCGATCGTGGCGCTGGCCGACGGCGCCATCCACAAGGCGGAGGCGCTGCTGCGCTGGCGCCATCCGGTGCGCGGCATGGTCAGCCCGCTTGAATTCATTACCGTGGCCGAACAGACCGGGATGATCACGGCGATCGGCGAGTGGGTCTACCAGCGCGCCAGCCAGCAGGCGCACATCTGGCGCAAGATTGCTGACCCGCAGTTCAAGGTCAGCGTCAACTTGTCGCCGGTGCAGCTGCGCCAGAACGGTGGGGGAGGCGGCACGCAGTTTGCCAGCCAAAGCGTGGGCAAGGCCAGGCCGCCGTCGGGCGGGGCGGGGGCCATTCTGGAAATCACCGAGGGATTGCTGCTGGAATCGAGCAAGGCCGTCATGGAGCAGTTGCAAGGCTGGCGCGACGCGGGCGGAGAACTTGCCATCGATGATTTCGGCACCGGCTACTCGGCGCTGTCATATCTGAGGAAGTTTCATGTCGACTATCTCAAGATCGACCAGACCTTTGTGCGGGGCTTGAGTGCGCATTCAGACGACCTGACCATGTGCGAAGCCATCATTGCCATGGCCCACAAGCTGGGCATCAGGGTGATTGCCGAAGGCATAGAAAGGCAAGAGCAGCGCGACTTGCTGGCACACGCAGGGTGCGACTTCGGCCAGGGTTTTTTGTTTTCTCACCCGCTCGTGGCGGCCGACATGGGCGCCTTGCTGGGGCATTAGGCGCTGCACGGGCGAGCCGCTCACCGGCGCGAACGGCCTGCATCGCCCGGCAAATTGGTTTTCAGTTCCGCCCGTGTCAATTGCCTTAGCCGCGTTAACACCAGTTTGCCTTCTGGCTCGAACAGCAGCGTGGTCGGGTGAACTTGCACCTCGTCGCTGCGGCTGGGTTGCCCCAGCGCCCCACGTTCAAATCAAATCTTGTTGTCCTCACGTCGTCTGTTCCGTGATCATCATCAATGTCAAAAAAGCAATGCGCCTGATCATCTGTCATCGCAAGCGCGTTGGAAAATACCAAAGATTGGGCGGGCGCAACAATACCCGTTCCGCCTTAAATTTGATGAGCGTGCCTTTGTCAGACAAATATTCACAGGAGAAACAATGCCGAGCCGACTCGATCGTTCGATCGACAAGTATCACCGGGGTCTCAACGTGCTTTGTCATTTACAACCGGGACATGCTTCACCATCCTTGCGGACCATGGTTTCCCGACACCACAAGCTGGTACTCGCGCTGGCCCTTGGCCTTGCCGCATCAGCAAGCGCCCAGGCTGCCGAGACAATGCCAGCCGGCATGAAAGGCTGGAGTTATTTCATCTCGATTAATAAAATCGGCCATGTCCGCACACCGCAAGAAGCGTGCAAGCTCAGTGCGACGAACCACTGGGGTGTCAGGCTTCGCTCGATGAAGCCGGAGGAACTCAACATACCCAGCTATGGCTGTTATTACAAGCTATTGGAAGGTGCCCCAGTCTGGGACTACTCGCATACTTATCTGGACTGCGAAGATGGTTACACCGCCAAGTCGCCCGGCATCTGCGTCAAATGGGCGGAAAGGGCGCGCCCGCCAAGCTGCGCAGCTTCTCAACGCGGGTTTGTCAAGGGAAATCCTGTCGCAGTTAGCAGCGGCGCCAAGATTCAAACCGGAACCGATTTGCAGGGCGCGCCGAACGGGACGCTGCGCATCAGCAGGACCTATCGTTCGCTGCGCGAAGGTGGCATGGGCCAGTCCGCAGGACAAGGCTGGTCCTTTTCATTCGACCGCAGTTTCGCCGTGGTATTTTCGTTACTCCATCCCTCTCAGCCTGTCGGGGTGACCGGAACATTTGGCGACGGCGCCTATTTTGAATTCGGCCGACTGCAATCGGGCCCCTTTGCTTCCAAGACGGACAAACGCGAAACGCTCCGCAGCCTCAACACAACACTTGACGACTGGGAGCTGACCAGGCGCGACGGCAGCATCGAACGGTTCAAGAAGATCGGCGAACGGTACTTGCTGGTCAGCACGCATACCCGGGAAGGCGTTGGCCAGTCCTACACCTACGGGCCGGACAACAGACTGGCCACGATTGCCGACGCCAGCGGCCGCTCGCTGACGGTGACCTGGCGCGGCGACGCAGTGGACACGATCACTGGCGCGACGATGTCCGTGCACTACAACTATGATGTGTACAAAGACGACGACGACAGCGAACTCGCCGGGACCGAGCGACTTGCAACAGTTGAGTTCTACGACGCCCAGGCAGCGCTGCTGAGCACGCGGCGCTACCACTATGAAGACCGCAATTACGCGCACCTGCTGACCGGAATCACGGATGAGAACGGCGTCTGGTTTGCAAGTTACGCCTACAACGACGCCGGGCAGGCGGTGCTGTCCGAGCATGCGGGCGGCGCCGATCGCTACACGTTCGGCTATCCAGAAAAAGCGAAGCGCATCATCACCGACTCGTTGGGAACCACGCGCGAGATCGGTCTGGCCTTTCCGGGAGGCACCGGGGGACTGGTCGCGAGCGAGAGCCAGCCCGGCGGCGCAGGCTGCGGGCCGGGATCGAGCAAGCTGGCCTACGACAATGTTGGCCAGCTGACCAGCAGCATCGATTTCAACGATCAAAAAACCTGCTTCATTACCGATCCCGTACGCGGATTGCTGACAAGCCAGGTATCCGGTCTGACGGCGGCCGCCAGCTGCCCGGCCAGCGCCACCGAAGCCATCGCCGCCACCAGCTGCAGGACAAGCAAGCAATGGCATCCGGACATGGAACTCGAGACCGCCATCGCTAGCCCCAAGCAGATCACAAGGTATGTCTACAACGGCCAGCCAGACGCCAATGGCACCGTAGCCGGCTGCGCGGCTGGTGCGCTGCTCCCCAACGGCAAGCCCATCGTCGTCCTGTGCTCCACAACGGTCCAGGCAACGCGCGATGCAAACGGATCTGGCGGGTTCGCGGCGCAGAGCGACGGCCGCGCCAGGACCTGGCATTACAGCTACAACGCCTCCGGCCAGTTGCTCAAAGCTACCGGGCCGGCGAATGCGCTGGGCCAGGCGGAATCGATCACCAATGTCTACTACGACGACACGACAGCGAGCCATGCCACGGGAGATCTTGCCACCACACAGAATGCCGTGGGCGAAGTAACGCAGTTCCTTGAGTACACCCAGGATGGCCTTGCAAGCAAAATCCTGCGCGCCAATGGCGTGACGGTCAATTTGGTGTATGGGGCCGGGCAGCGACTCGATTCCAGCACCGTTGCAGGAAGCAAGGGCGGTGTCGAGACAACCCGGTATTCCTATGATGCTGCGGGCCAGTTGAAAAGCGTCCTTTCCCCGGACGGTTCGACGGTGACGCTGGCTTACGACAACGCCCACCGCTTGACCAGTCTGCGCGACGGCGCGGGCAACCAGGTTCAACTGACGTTGGACAAGATGGGCAATGTGACCCAGCAGGAGCTGCGCAATTCCTCCGGGGCGCAGGTTATGGTCGGCAACCGCGCCTTTGACGCGCTCAATCGTCTGGCAAGCATCCAGCGTGGCCAGCAGACTGCAGCAACGACGCTGCAATACGACCGTGGAGGAAACCTGCGGGCGCTCACTGATGCGCTGGGCCGCGTCACCACCGCCGAGTTCGACAACCTCGACCGCCTTGCGAAAGCGGCGCTGCCTCCTGCGGCGGCCGGCAAGCCGGTGACGGCGACCAGCTACGGCTACGACCACCAGGACAATCTGGTCAGCGTCACTGACCCTCGCCAACTGACCACGCGTTATACGCTGGATGGCTACGGCCAGCAAAGAGCCGTGAACAGCCCGGACACCAGCGCCGCCACGTACGAGTTCGACGACGTGGGCAATCTTGTGGCCAGCCGTGACGGCCGCGGTGTCACAACCGCCTATAGCTATGATGCGGCGCGGCGGGTGACGAAAGTCGGCACCAGTATTTATGCGTATGGCAAAGGCGCGTCCAGCGCAGCCGGACGAATAACGGCGATGACCGACGACTCAGGCAGAAGCAATTTTGCCTATGACGGGTACGGCCGCCTTGAGGCGCAGGTTCATATTATCGGCAGCGGCACTGCGGCAAAGCAGTTTGCGCTTGGCTACAAATACGGGACCTGCGGCGGCGGCACCGGGCACGTGACGTCGATGACCTACCCAAGCGGCAATCGCATCGACGTCGTCTATGGCGCCGATGGAAAGGCGAGCGAGCTCTCCCTCACAGCACCGAATGCGCAGACCGCGACAGCGATCCTGTCGAACATTGGGTACTCCGCGCTCGGAGCCGTACAGAGCTGGAGCTGGGGGAGCGCAGCGAGCAAGAATATCTACAAGCGGGAGTTCGATGCAGTTGGCCGGCTCAAGACTTATCCCCTGGGCCTGGCCGGCGCCGGCGGCGTTGTGCGAACGTTGAACTACGATGCAGCCGATCGCATCAAATCGATCGTCCACAGCGGCGCGCCGAACGCAATGCGCCTCGATCAAAGCTACACGTATGACGATCTGGACCGTTTGATTCGGGTGGAGGGCGCGAACGTCAGCCAGGGTTTCGACTACGACGCCAACGGCAAGCGCATCAAGGCACGTTTTGGGTCCGGGACCTATATCAATATCGTCGCTCCCACGAGCAACCGGCTCGACAAGACGTCAGGCCCGGCGCCGGCCAAAACGAATACTTACGACAACGCGGGCAATCTGACGAGCGACGGGACCGTGAAATACACCTACGGAACCAATGGCAGGCTCATGGCCGTCGCCGTGGCCGGGGGCACCACAAGCTACCGGTACAACGGCTTTGGCCAGCGGGTTGCGAAATCCGGGGCCGGCGGTGCACTGACCTTCTATGTCTACGACCGAGAGGGCCATCTGGTCGGTGAGTACGACCGAGCCGGAAGCGCAATCCAGGAAACCGTGTATCTGGGTGATTTGCCGGTAGCCGTATTGAAGCCCCGCGACAGCGGGACTCCGGTGCCAGGGGCGCCGCCCACGTCGATGACCGATGTCTTCAGCGTGTACGCCGATCACATTCTGACGCCGCGGGCAATCACGCAGCTTAGCGACAACCGGCTGGTCTGGCGCTGGGACAACGCCGATCCGTTCGGCCTTCAGCAGCCCGACGAGAGCCCGGCCGGCCTGCCGAAGTTCACCTACAATCCGCGCTTTCCAGGACAGGTGTATGACAGAGAGACCAACAGCCACTACAACTACTTCAGGGATTATGATCCGCAGACGGGGCGGTATGTGCAGAGCGATCCAATTGGGTTAGACGGCGGAATCAATACGTACGCTTACGTTGGGAGTCGTCCTCTCACGCACGCCGACCCGTTTGGTCTGGCAGATCTTAACTTTTTCAGTCCAACAGAGCCCAAATTTTGGTCAGGTGCGAATGCTTGGAATGTGCCGGGCTACTATACCGTCGCTGGACATGGAGCTTCTGTGGTCATGTATGGGCCAACCGGAAAGGGTTTGATGTTCCCTAAAGATCTGGCAGCAATTATTAGAGCGGACAAGAACTGGCATGGTCAACCGATCATTTTAGGCTCGTGTGAGACGGGTAGAGACCGCAAAGATGGGGCGCCCGGCTATGCAGAAGACTTAGCTGGTCAACTCGGAACTTGGGTTTTTGCCCCGACTGAAGAGGCGTGGTACAACAATGGCGGCATGCTAGGGTCCGGAAAGATTGGCCCACCGCCGAGCTGGGATGGACAGGGCCCATGGGTCACTAAAGTTCCCGGAATGCGTCACTGAGCTCTATAGCGTCCGCTTTAAATTTAATCTTTCCAGTGGTTGCCCATCGGTTTTAATGCTCCCATTTTTTCGAGTGATGTATGAAAATTGTGCATAGTGGATTTCTAGTGTTATCTATATTATCGGTTGGCTGTCAGCCTGATCGGGCTTCGCCTCCAGTGTTGGAGTCTGCTCCTGCCAGACTAGCCAAACAAGGGCCGAATTTGACATTCACTCAGGAGATGATTTCGCTGGTTGATCAAGCAGATAAAATCCTTGTAACGGAACACTCCTCAATTATCGACGCGCTCGATTCTCAAAGGGGGATTTCGTTGGTGCCTGTCGATATCGTTTATCAAAGTAAAATTCTCAGTGAAGAGCAAACCTCAAAGCTCGTCGCTCTGCTCTGGGAGATGGACCAAGAAGTTGGTGCAAACCGGAGTGTTGATCTGAAGATTCTGAACACGCCAGAGGTGAGTTCAAAATCATGTATATTCGCGCCGCACCACAGCATTACTTTTTTTCTCCAGAAAAACGAACCTAAGAAAATGTCTATTGATTTTGCTTGCGGCAGGGCGGAATGGGCGGGCTCAGCAGCATCTGTTCCTGGGGCCTTTATTTCAAAGTTCTATGGCTTCGCGAAACTCATTGGAATTAATCCACTTCAAAACTGGGAAGACTTAGCCGCGAAACACCTTAAAAGCGACCCGGAAAAGAAAACCTCGCGATAACGAGGGAAGCCGCCACGGAACGGCACGGGGTAGTTATGCCGTTCGATCTATCCTCCTATTGATATCGAGGGGGGGGGGCGCCGCGGGAATGCCGGTATCCGTGGCGTCGCCTTGCGTGCAATCGCCGTCGAACCCAGCTTTTCCTCGCCGCGCAGCGCCGGACCTCGACCAAGTTCATCGACGGCCAGCGCCCGTCATAGGCTCCCCGCGCTGGCGACAACGATGCTTTTAAGCTGGCGCTCGCGCACGCCGGGTGCGACTTCGGCCAGGGTTTTCTGTTCTCACGTCCGCTCTGTTAGCGGCGGTGTAAATCCGCCTAAATCTGGCTTTGGAAGCGCGTGATTTCTCAACCGCAATGGCGCAGCGACCGCTCAGAACGGTTCGTCAGCGTCGGCGGCATCTATGTCCCGGT